>NZ_CANG01000261.1:0-698 GCF_000309315.1 Sedimentibacter sp. B4 | reverse complement strand
GTCCCGCGCGGCCAGATTTTCGGCTTCCTCGGACCCAACGGCTCGGGCAAGACCACGACCATCAGGATGCTCACCGGCACGCTGCGCACCAACGGCGGGACGGCCCGGGTGCTCGGCGAGGACGTGGTGCGGCATCCCGAACTGGTGAAGCGGCGCATCGGTTACATGTCCCAGAAGTTCTCCCTGTTTGAGGACATGACAGTTGACGAGAACCTGAAGTTCTACGCCGGCGTCTACGACCTGCCGGCGGAGAAGTTCGCCGCGCAGCGCCAGTATGTGCTGGAGATGGCCGACCTGGTTGGCCGGGAGGGAGAACTCACCAGGAATCTCTCGGTCGGCTGGCGGCAGCGGCTGGCGCTCGGGGCAGCCACCATCCACGAGCCCGAACTCCTCTTCCTCGACGAGCCCACCTCCGGGGTCGACCCGGTGGCCCGGCGCCAGTTCTGGGACCTGCTCTACGACCTGGCCAGCCGTGGGGTGACGTTGTTCGTGACCACGCACTACATGGACGAAGCCGCGCACTGCAATCGACTAGCCTTCATCTACCGCGGCCGGATCATCGCCGAGGGCAGCCCAGCGGAGATCCGTGCCGACCACATGGAACAGCGCATCTTCGACATCATTACCCGCAGCACCGATCCGGTACTGCAGTGGCTGGAAACGGCGCCGGGCGTCGACGAGGCCTACCTTTCCGGGGC
>NZ_CANG01000262.1:0-214 GCF_000309315.1 Sedimentibacter sp. B4 | reverse complement strand
TGGGCGGCCGGGACGCGGGCGCGGCCCTGCACAGCGCGAGGGTGGGATCCATGGTTCCTCCTGGGGTGAGGAGGCCACCCTGCCCCGAACCGCCCGGTCGCAACAGGGGTGGGACGCGATCTGTGGACAACTGTCCGGGAGTGTTCAGCGACCGCCGTTTCCCGTCGCCGGGTGGCTAGCCTGACCTGCGAGAGGGGGGAACGTGCACACGTTC
>NZ_CANG01000263.1:0-231 GCF_000309315.1 Sedimentibacter sp. B4 | reverse complement strand
CGGTCATTCCGCGAGTGTAGGTCGGGCTTCACCACACCCCGGTTCAGCCCAGGGGCAGGAAGGACGCGCGGACCTTGCCACTGCCGTCGTCGCCGCCCACGACGAGGAGACCGGACGGGCTTCCGGCCACGGTCTGGAACGGTTCGTCACCGCCAGGAGGCGCGGTGAGCCGGAGCCAGGTGCGGGCGTCGAAGTCGTACAGGTCTGCGGTGTTCCGCGCGTCACCGTTGG
>NZ_CANG01000264.1:0-504 GCF_000309315.1 Sedimentibacter sp. B4 | reverse complement strand
CGGGTGGAACTCGATGAAGGCGGCGACGTCGGAGGCGACGAAGTTCTCGCCCTCGCCGACCCCGACCACCAGCGGCGAGTTGCGCCGTGCGGCGACGAGCCGGTGCGGCTCGGCTGCGTCCACCGCGACGAGGGTGAAGGCACCCTCCAGCCGTCCGCAGACCCGGCGCATCGCCTCGGCGAGATCGGTGCCGGCCTCGACCTCCCGGCCCAGCAACTGGGCCGCGGTCTCGGTGTCGGTCTCGGAGCTGAACGCGATCCCCTCGGCCTCCAGTTCGGAGCGAAGCACCGCGAAGTTCTCGATGATGCCGTTGTGGATCAGGGCGACCCGGCCATTGGCGGATACGTGCGGGTGCGCGTTGGTGTCGTTGGGGCCGCCGTGCGTGGCCCAGCGGGTGTGCCCGATGCCGAGCCCGGAATCAGGGATCGGGTTGGTCTGGAGTTCCGCCTCCAGATTGGTGATCTTGCCCGCCTTCTTCCGGTAGCAGATCTCGCCGCCGGAAAC
>NZ_CANG01000265.1:0-241 GCF_000309315.1 Sedimentibacter sp. B4 | reverse complement strand
CCGCTCGCTGGCCTCGCGCCGCAGCAACGTGATCGCGCTGATCTACCCCGAGGTCGAGAGCGGGATCGGCGGAACCGGCGGCGAGTTCGTCCACGCCGCCGCCGAGCGGGCCAGGGAACTCGGCTACCAGCTGGTGCTGTGGCCTTTCCGCACGGAGCAGGCCAAGGAGGTACGCAACCTCGCCAGGCAGGGCATGGCCGACGGCGTCCTCGTGATGGAGGTGGCCCTCGACGACGAGCGG
>NZ_CANG01000266.1:0-356 GCF_000309315.1 Sedimentibacter sp. B4 | reverse complement strand
GATCGCGCGCAACGACTCGTGATCGCCTGCGATCCGCCGCGTCTGCAGAGGTGCTGGAACAGCTTTGCGGGGATCCGGACCGGGCCGTGCGGGAGATGGTTGCGCGCAACCCCGCAGCGCCAGCGGCCGCGCTGGATCGACTGGCGTCCGACAGGTCGCTGGTCCTGCGGCGGCTCGTCGCCGCCAACCGCTCGACGTCCCCGTCGGTGCTTGCGCGGTTGTCGAGGGAGCGTGACCAGCAGGTCCGTCGATATGTTGCCAGGAATCCGGCGACACCGGTCGAAGCGTTCGCCTGGCTCATGTCCGACTGGGATGTCGAAGTGCGCGTGGGGCTGGCGGGCAATCCGAGCCTTCCC
>NZ_CANG01000267.1:0-241 GCF_000309315.1 Sedimentibacter sp. B4 | reverse complement strand
GTTCGGCAGCACTGGAGAGGGCCCCGTGGAACTACTCAGCGTGTACGGAAGGCCCGGAGAGCGTGCACCGATCCGGCACGGTGTCGCCACAGTTCACGGCTGACCAGCGGCCTTAGCGGCTGCCACCAGCGAGGGCGTCCATGCGGACCCGGTCGTCCTCTGACAAGGTCAAAGACCCGTCGGGCTGACAGGATTTGAAGGCCATAACGAATGCTTGGACTAAACTTCGCGATAACGGACA
>NZ_CANG01000268.1:0-231 GCF_000309315.1 Sedimentibacter sp. B4 | reverse complement strand
TTCCCGCCGGAGAACTCGGTGTGTCCCAGCTTCGGATCCGCTCGATCACGCTGAACATGACAAGGAAGTTCTGGACAAGCTCGAGGGCGTGATCCCGGTCGAGGATCCCGGCCTCCACGTCGCGCTTGTAGTACGGGTACATCATCTGGTCGAAGCGCCCGAAACAGACGCCCTGAGCGTTGTCTTCGATCTGGATGGCGAACTGGATGAAGGTGACCAGCTGCAGCGCCT
>NZ_CANG01000269.1:0-223 GCF_000309315.1 Sedimentibacter sp. B4 | reverse complement strand
TGCTCGCACGGCTCGGGCCGGAACGCTCACCCTCGGACGACTTGCCATAGGGACGGCTGCTCGCACGGCTCGGGCCGGAACGCTCACCCTCGGACGACTTGCCGTAAGGACGGCTGCTCGCACGGCTCGGGCCGGAACGCTCACCCTCGGACGACTTGCCATAGGGACGGCTGCTCGCACGGCTCGGGCCGGAACGCTCACCCTCGGACGACTTGCCATAGGA
>NZ_CANG01000270.1:0-216 GCF_000309315.1 Sedimentibacter sp. B4 | reverse complement strand
GGTGACCCGTGATCCCGACCTGCCCCACTACGCCGCCAGCACGGTCAAGTCGGCGGTGCTGTGCGCGCTGCTCTCAGACCGTTCGGCCGGCCTGCCGGCTGCGTCCGGGAGCGTGGTGGTGCACGACGACTTCGAGAGCGCAGCCGGAGGGTCGTTCCGGTTGCTGCAGTCCGACGACCAGGACGACGAGACCTGGGCGCGGCTCGGCACCGAGGT
>NZ_CANG01000271.1:0-211 GCF_000309315.1 Sedimentibacter sp. B4 | reverse complement strand
CGCCGGCCACGTCGAAGTCCTCCGACTGCATCAGGCCGGGGTGCTCCGCGGTCTCCCCGCCGAGCAGGGACGCTCCGGCTGCCGTGCAGGCGGCCGCGATGCCGCCGACGATGGCCGCGATCCGCTCGGGGTACACCTTGCCGCAGGCGATGTAGTCAGTGACGAACAGCGGCTCTGCGCCGGTCACGACCAGGTCGTCCACGAGCATGCC
>NZ_CANG01000272.1:0-307 GCF_000309315.1 Sedimentibacter sp. B4 | reverse complement strand
TGCTCAAGCACCGGTACAGCTCCGTTAGCGTCCACCGGCGGCCTCCATTGGCTATTGAAACGTTCCATACGAACGATTCAAGACACTACGGACCGATGCGCCTCGTGTCAACCCTTTGCGCGCTTGCGGGGCTGGGTCGAGCGCCGCGCGATCAGCTGCGGCGTGAACCGGACAGCCTCGTGCCGGTGCGGTGCGCCGGAGTCGGCGGCCTCGATCTCACGAACCAGCAATTCAGCAGACTTGCGTCCGATGTCCTCGCGGGGCTGCCGGACCGACGACAGCGGGACGGCGGCGGCCGCGGCGAAGG
>NZ_CANG01000273.1:0-215 GCF_000309315.1 Sedimentibacter sp. B4 | reverse complement strand
GTCCACATCATCCACCCACAACACACGTCGTAGAAGCAGCGGTCGGGCGTAACGAGCAAAGGGTCAAGACGCGGTCGCCGAGATCTGGCGCGGCAGGCTCGACATTGTCGCAACTGCGTGACCCGCTTTGGCGGTCGACTCCGCCAGACGGGAGCACGGTTCCCCAACACAAATGCGCATCAGGAACAATTCCGCGTTCAGGGAATCAAGGGGTT
>NZ_CANG01000274.1:0-241 GCF_000309315.1 Sedimentibacter sp. B4 | reverse complement strand
CGGATCGCCGCTGCCGCCAGCCGCCTGCTCGCCTGACCTCCTCGTGGACCCCTGAACGGGACAAACCTGTCGCCGTTCGCCGGGTTCCGGCACGAATCGCCGGTGCGGGCGTGGAGAGCGTCAGGAATGTCCCAGAGACTCACCGCGGCGTCGGGCCCGGGAAGACCAGCTTCACGTCCATGGCGGTGTCCGTCGGACCCGAGCCGACCCAGTCGGCCAGGCTGGTGCGGGAGTGGGTCCA
>NZ_CANG01000275.1:0-470 GCF_000309315.1 Sedimentibacter sp. B4 | reverse complement strand
ACGAGTTCATGCCCTCGCAGCGCTGCCAGGGCTCAGGCAACGGAGTGGCGTCGCCAAGATGCAGCGTGAGGGCGGACCGGGCAACTTCGACGGCGATCACTGGGGGGAGCCGGTCGGCGTGTTCCAGGATCGTCGCGGCGAGGCGGCGCAGGGTCTCGTCGATGAAGGTGACGATGTCGGCGATCGGCCGGCCCTCGTAACGCAGGGTCTTCTCGACCGGCAGCGTGGCCGGCGGCGGCGGGCTGGTCATGAAGCCAGGTCGGCGGTGGTGGTGCTGGATCGCCTGGCGCCGCCGCAGGATGAGCCACAGTCCGCCGGCAAGGATGGCCCCAGCCCCGGACAGACCCGTGAGGAGCCATTCGGGCCGGTGGCCGTCGTCGGCGTGCTGCTCCGCTTGCTGGTCGGCGGAGCTGGTGGCCGGCGCAGACGCCGCAGCTGTGGGCACGCTGGGTGCGCTCGTCTCAGGCGTG
>NZ_CANG01000276.1:0-392 GCF_000309315.1 Sedimentibacter sp. B4 | reverse complement strand
CGGGGTGCAGCTGGACCGGCTCGATCTGGAGGTGAGCGATGGCTAGGCAGAACCGCCTTGACACGCCCGGTCGCCGCCGAAATGAGTGGCTCCCGCGGATGCGGATGGACCAGGACACCTTCGGCAGCTTCGCCGAGTCGTTCGCGCGCTGGATGGGTACGGCGCACTTCCTGATCTGGATGACGATCATCATCGTCGCCTGGGTGCTCTGGAACGTGTTCGCGCCGCAGGCCCTGCGCCGGACCCGTTCCCCTTCCTGTTCCTCACCCTGGCGCTGTCCCTGCAGGCCTCCTACGCCGCCCCGTTGATCCTGCTGGCGCAGAACCGGCAGGAGGCCAGGGACCGGGTCAGCCTGGAGCACGACCGCGAGGTGGCCGCGCAGTCCCGCGCCG
>NZ_CANG01000277.1:0-240 GCF_000309315.1 Sedimentibacter sp. B4 | reverse complement strand
GATGCTGGACGGCGACGCGCTCGACCTGACCTACACCGAGTTCGAGCTGCTGAAGTACCTGGTGCAGCACCCGGGACGGGTGTTCAGCCGTGAGCACCTGCTCGCCGACGTGTGGGGCTACGACTACTACGGCGGCACGCGCACGGTGGACGTGCACGTCCGGCGCCTGCGCGCCAAGCTCGGCCCGGAGCACGAGTCCCTGATCGGCACCGTGCGCAACGTCGGCTACCGGTTCTCCGA
>NZ_CANG01000278.1:0-220 GCF_000309315.1 Sedimentibacter sp. B4 | reverse complement strand
GGGGATGTGGCTGGCCGTGGGGCCCTACAGCGCACCGCGCGAGGGTGAGTCCGCCCGCACGCTCCGGGTGCGCTACCGCACCGTGGGCGACATGTCCTGCACGGGCGCGGTCGCCTCGTCGGCCGCCGACGTGGACGCGGTGCTCGCCGAGGTCGCAGTCACCCGCATCACCGAGCGCGGCGCCACCCGCGCCGACGACCGGCTCACCGAGGCCGCCATG
>NZ_CANG01000279.1:0-217 GCF_000309315.1 Sedimentibacter sp. B4 | reverse complement strand
TGGCCTCGACCCCCGCGGCGGTCTCCTTGAGCGCCTTCTGCACCTTCTTCCGCACGTCGGTCCAGTTCGGGTTGGGGCTGTTGAACCCGTTCTGCGGGTCGAACACGACGCTGCGCAGCTTGGTGTTCTTCACCTTCATGCCGAGGTCGACCAGGTCGCCCAGCAGGTTGCGGGGCACGTCCGTGGTGATGGTCTTCTCGCCCGCGGCGGCGATCGA
>NZ_CANG01000280.1:0-241 GCF_000309315.1 Sedimentibacter sp. B4 | reverse complement strand
CCGCCAACGCGATCGCAGCGGCCGACGGCGTGACCGCATCGCCCTCCGTCCTCGAACTGGGCGAGGGGAACTCCCACACCGTGACCATCACGCTCACCAACAGCACCGGGTCCGACCAGACCTACACCCCGAAGCGGGTTTCCGGAGTCAGCGCCGCGGCCAGCACCGGCTCGGCCACCTACGTCGGGACCACCACTCCGAAGTACGGCTTCGGCGACGTCGGGTTCCGCGCGTCGGTGAA
>NZ_CANG01000281.1:0-241 GCF_000309315.1 Sedimentibacter sp. B4 | reverse complement strand
TCCTGGGCGAAGATCACCGAGTCGTCGCCCACACCGCCACTCCCCGGGCGCTGGCCGACCAACAGGCGCTCACCGCGGCGAACCTCATCTAGGTGAGGCGACGAGGGAAGGGTTCACCTGCTCGACATCCGCAGGTCGCCCAGCCGACCTAGGTTGCGGTTCGGTACCCCGCGGTGGGGGACCGTGATCGACGAGGAGCACCAGTGAAGCGAACCCGGATCGCCGTGTCGGCGGCCGTTCA
>NZ_CANG01000282.1:0-225 GCF_000309315.1 Sedimentibacter sp. B4 | reverse complement strand
CGCGGTACAACCGGTCGTCGTTGAGCAGCAGATGCACAAGTATTACCAGGATGGCCGCTGGCGCTGGTGCCTAACGCAGGCCGGGATCGACGGAGTCCTGGTATACGCCGCCGGGTAGCTATCTCGCCCGATCACGGTCATGACCTTCTTGGAGGCGCTCAGCCCGTCTGAGCTGGACAAAGACATCCCGCCGTGCGTTGGACCGGGGCCGATCGCGGGTGTACA
>NZ_CANG01000283.1:0-228 GCF_000309315.1 Sedimentibacter sp. B4 | reverse complement strand
GAGCCGTGAGCTGACCTCCCGGTCGACCTGTGGTGCTGGTCACCGGCATGGTGCCCAGGGAGAACTCCGATCTGGTTCAGGTGCTCAAGCTCCCGGTCGGAAGCGACGGGTTCTTCAACGAGATCCATCCCAAGCTGCGTCCGGTGGAGACGGTGGTCGACGGCGTGATGATCGCCGGCTGCTGCCAGAGCCCGCGCACGGTGGGGGAGAGCGTCGCTGCCGGGCTGA
>NZ_CANG01000284.1:0-206 GCF_000309315.1 Sedimentibacter sp. B4 | reverse complement strand
CACAGCAACCCGAGGATCGGCGTGGTGACCACCCCGATCAGCAGGAACACCAGCAGGAAGCTGATCAGCATGGCGATGGTCATGGTGAGGTCGAAGTTCAGCGACTCCACCGCCTGTACGCACCCGCGGGCTCTTCGACCCCTGGAACGCCAGGACCAGGATCGGCCCGAGGAACGGCAGGCCGATCAGGCTCGCCACGAGCGTCA
>NZ_CANG01000285.1:0-225 GCF_000309315.1 Sedimentibacter sp. B4 | reverse complement strand
TCACTGAGATCATCGTGGTCATTTCACGCATCGAGTTCGGCCCGGCACACTCGAGGGCGTGTCCGCTTCCGTCGAACTCGCTGGTGCCGCATCGCCCAGCACCCCCTGGACCGGTCACGCCGCGGGCACGCCGACCTACCGGCGCATCGTGGCAGCCCTCATGGCCGGCGGCCTGGCCAACTTCTCGCTGATGTACTTCGTGCAGCCGCTGCTACCGATGCTCGC
>NZ_CANG01000286.1:0-214 GCF_000309315.1 Sedimentibacter sp. B4 | reverse complement strand
AGCGCTGCGGCGGTCATTGGCACCTTCACGACCACCTCGAGGTTGTCCCCCTCGCGCTTGAACACCTCGTGCGGGGTGACCGAGAGCTCGACATACAGGTCGCCGGCGGGACCACCGCCAGGACCCACCTCGCCCTGTGAGACCAGGTGTACCCGGTTGCCGGTCGCGACGCCGGCGGGGATCTTCACGTTGATCGTGCGGTGGCTGCGCACCC
>NZ_CANG01000287.1:0-200 GCF_000309315.1 Sedimentibacter sp. B4 | reverse complement strand
CCCCGCGGCACCTCTACGGCATCGCCGGCCCCAACCGGTGCGGGCAAGTCGACCACCCTGCGGATGCTCACCGGGTTGCTGCGTCCCGACGCAGGCAACGCCGTCCTCGACGGGGTGGAGGTGTGGCCGAACCCGCTGGCGGCGAAGGCGCGGGTCGGCTTCGTGCCGGACAACCCCGTCCTGTTCGACCGGCTGACCGC
>NZ_CANG01000288.1:0-414 GCF_000309315.1 Sedimentibacter sp. B4 | reverse complement strand
TCGGGCCCCTTCTGCGGCTAGGCTCCGTGCCCATGATCATCTGGACGCGGTGGGGCTTCCCGTCGTTCCTCGGCGGCGCTGCGGTCTTCACGAGCTGATCGCCATGAGCCAGGTTGTGCCCGCGCCGGATGATCGTCGTGCCTTCATGGTGGTGAACGGACGTACCGAGCAGTCCTGGGTGGATCCGGGCGACCCGTTGCGGCTCGAGTTCGAGTACGTCCAGCGGATCGCCGAGGTGCTGGAGGAGACCGTGCTCGCCCGTCCCGCCAGCGAACGCGTCCGCGTGGTCCACATCGGTGGCGGCGGGCTCACGCTGCCACGGTACGTCGAGGCCCGCCGTCCGCACACGGCGCAGGTCGTGCTCGAGCCCGACGAGGCGCTCACCGAACAGGTCCGCGAGAAGCTTCCGCTGCC
>NZ_CANG01000289.1:0-206 GCF_000309315.1 Sedimentibacter sp. B4 | reverse complement strand
TCGCCTCAAGCAGGACCCGCAGCCGTCCGCGGCGATACCGCCTGTAGGCGGCCTCGGTCGCGAGGGCCGTTGTGATCTCCTTGTCGCTTGGCCAATAGGTGCTGACGGCGTCCAGCCGGGACAGGTACGCGGCGACACCGTCCGCCAATTCGGTGGGCGGGGTTGCGCTAAAGACCCGGATGATGTCGGCCACGACTCTTGCCAGG
>NZ_CANG01000290.1:0-405 GCF_000309315.1 Sedimentibacter sp. B4 | reverse complement strand
CCCGTGGAAGTAGCTGAGGACGGGCCGGAAGCCCGGTACACGGTAGTGCCGGGACGCCTGGTTCACCGGGTGGATGAAGCCGTACCACATCCAGGCGCGGAACAGCGGGTAGAGGAGGGCGTCGACGAGCCGTTTCAGCGCCGGTGGGCGGAGGTCGTCGGTGGTGCCCGCACCGGTGGCGAAGAACCCGGGCAACCAGGTGGACTGGACGGCCCACACGACCGGGATGCCGCGCAGTCGGCACGACAGGGGCATGCTCAGGTAGGAGCCGGTCACGACCGCGACCGGGTGCAGCCGGTCCAGGACGACCAGGTCGCCGGCCACCTTCTCGATCATCTCCGCACCGGAGTAGGCCGGGGCGAACTTCTCCTCGTCGTTGACGGCGAACACGTGCGCGATCTTCTC
>NZ_CANG01000291.1:0-337 GCF_000309315.1 Sedimentibacter sp. B4 | reverse complement strand
CGGCTGCGCAGGCAGCGCATCATCGCCGGCCTGTCGAGCGTGTCCCTGTTCCTGATCATCATCAGCCCGCAGGTGATCAAGGACGGTGTGCCGGGCTTCACCCACAGTGCGCTCGGTGCCGGCGGCATGTTCGTCGCGATCGTGGCCGGCCTGTTCGCCGGCTGGGTGATGAGCCAGTTCGGCAAGTTCTCTTTCTTCAAGGACGAGTCGGTCATCCCGGACTTCGTCCGAGCCTGGTTCGACGCGATGCTGCCGGTCGGCGTCGTCATCGTGACCGGCTGGGTGATCGTCGACATCCTCCACTTCGACCTCTACAACACCGTTCTCGCGATCTTCA
>NZ_CANG01000292.1:0-236 GCF_000309315.1 Sedimentibacter sp. B4 | reverse complement strand
TGGTGGAGAAGCTCTCCCGCGATCGCATGATCGAGGTGCTGGTGCGGCTCGACGACCGTCCGCTGTCACGGTGGGCGACCGACGGCGTCCTCGTGGCCACACCGACCGGCTCGACGGCGTACGCCTTCTCCGCGCACGGTCCGGTGATCTGGCCCGACCTGTCCGCGTTGCTGCTGGTGCCGCTCAGCGCGCACGCGCTGTTCGCGCGTCCGCTGGTGCTGGGAGAGCGCACGGTC
>NZ_CANG01000293.1:0-270 GCF_000309315.1 Sedimentibacter sp. B4 | reverse complement strand
TTCGTTGGGGAAGATCCCGACGACGCGGGCTCGGCGTTTGATCTCCTTGTTGAGCCGCTCCAACGGGTTGGTCGACCAGATCTTGCGCCAGTGGACCCTGGGGAAGCCGGTGAAGGCGAGCACTTCGGTCTTGGCGTCGTCCATGTAGGGCCCGATCTTGGGGATGCGGGCGGCCAACTGGTCGCGGACCTGTTCCCAGCTGGCGGCCACGGTGTCGGCGTCGGGTTGGGCGAAGATGGTGCGGAACAGGGCTGCCGCCATGTCCATCTG
>NZ_CANG01000294.1:0-272 GCF_000309315.1 Sedimentibacter sp. B4 | reverse complement strand
CCGGCGGCTCGTCGCCGAGACCCGGGTGCATCCGGCCCAGCTCCTGCTGCCCGTCTTCGTCGCGGACGGTCTGGACGAGCCCCGTCCGATCTCCTCGATGCCCGGCGTCGTGCAGCACACCCTCGACTCCGTCCGCGCCGAGGCCACCCGTGCCGTCGAGGCCGGGATCGGTGGCCTCGTCCTGTTCGGCGTTCCCGAGCCCGACGACAAGGACGCGGCAGGCTCGGCCGGCTACGCCGACGACGGCATCCTGAACCGTGCCCTGGCCGCTG
>NZ_CANG01000295.1:0-365 GCF_000309315.1 Sedimentibacter sp. B4 | reverse complement strand
CGGCCTGCGCTTCTCGGTCACCTGGACGGCGAGCCAGCGCTTCGGCCTGATCCGGCGCTGCCGACTGACGAACACGGGGAGGAGCAGCCGTTCGCTCGAGGTGCTGGACGGCTTGCGCAACGTCCTCCCATCGGGCGTGACCGCCCAGGTCCAGACCGACCTCAGCAATCTGGTCGACGCCTACAAGCGCGCCGAGGCAGATCCCGCGACCGGGTTGGGGCTCTTCACCATGAGCTCTCTGCTCACCGATCTGGCCGAGCCGGCGGAGTCCCTCTCGGCGACCGCCGTGTGGCAGGTCGGGCTCCCGTCCGCGACCACCCTGCTCTCGACGACCCAGCTCGAGGGCTTCCGCGCCGGGCGTCCGG
>NZ_CANG01000296.1:0-241 GCF_000309315.1 Sedimentibacter sp. B4 | reverse complement strand
ACATGGCGATCTGGCGCGCGGTGACCAGCACGTGCGTCCGGCTCTGGCCGCAGAGTTCCTCGACGGTGATCCCGAAGTAGTCGGCCACGTGGGTCATGATCGCGGTCGAGGAGATCTGGGTCTCTGCGCCTTCGGGGATCAGGTCGCGGAGCACGACCTCGGCGAGGGCCAGGTCGACCTCCTGGCGGTTCAGGCTGGCGAACGCGGTCACCCGGATCAGCGCACCCTCGAGCTCGCGGAT
>NZ_CANG01000297.1:0-202 GCF_000309315.1 Sedimentibacter sp. B4 | reverse complement strand
AGCGACTGGAAGTCGACCAGGGAGTCTCCGGACGCTGCGACCAGATACGGCTCGATCGGGGCCTTGGGCAGCGGAACGAGCAGGTCCGCGTCCACCGCGCCGGCGGCAGGAGCCGAGACGAGTCCTGCCCCCACGAACAGGCTGAGGCCGGCCAGCGCGCCAGCGAATCCACGCGCCCGGCGGCGCCAGCCCCGCATCGTCA
>NZ_CANG01000298.1:0-614 GCF_000309315.1 Sedimentibacter sp. B4 | reverse complement strand
CGGCTGCCATTGGAGATGACACCGGGGGTTGGCCGCCGTGTTCGCACCGCGCCCAGCGACAACAGCGCGCGGGACAGCCGCGAACAGTGCTGCCGTGGGAGGAACGGTCTCGGGGACGGTGTAGAAGTCCATCCATTGGTCTCCGAGAACACCGCCCATCGCATCTGAGGCCGCGGCTAGCAGACCCATTGAGCCCCCCTTTGGGTTCGTGTCGGTCGACGGTGCTCCACCAAGCACAAGGGTAGCGGCCCGAGGCCCACGGCGAGGAGCCCGACCGATGGTTCGACAAGGCGCAGGCGGGACGGCTCACAGTTTGGAGCGGTGGTCCGGTTGCTGGCGTCGATGCCGCTCGGAAGCTGCTCAGTCCCGCCCGACAAGTAGTTCAGTTTGCCGCCTACATCTACAAGAGCATCGTGGTCAGAGGCCGACGCTGACGGTCACGCAGCTCGATGAGCGCGCATGCCCGGTTTGGGCTGGTGCCGCCAGGAACGGGTTGGGTCGAGGCAGCGGTCCGCGCGATCCTGAACGCGGCCGACGACCCGCATGGGAGAGTCTTCTGCGGACCGTGCATGTGAGATGGCGGAGGCCGGCGCAGCTGCCGCTGTCGCCGCAAG
>NZ_CANG01000299.1:0-241 GCF_000309315.1 Sedimentibacter sp. B4 | reverse complement strand
GCGCTGAGCAACTGGACGGCCCGCAGCGACGCCATCTCGCCCACGCGCTCCATCACGACCGGAGCCGGATGCATGTACGGGGCGACCACCAACTCCACCTCGGCGATCGAATCCGGCCAGGTTCCTTCGGCGAGGAAGCAGTCCGCTACCAGGGGTTCCGGCAGTGGGCCGAGCGCGGCCTCGGCCGCGGCGACGTCAGGGTAGGGCAACCAGATGCGACGAGCCATATCACTAGCCTATA
>NZ_CANG01000300.1:0-217 GCF_000309315.1 Sedimentibacter sp. B4 | reverse complement strand
CGAGAACCGGCGCTTCCACGAGTTCCTGGTGCACGGCTTCCGTGGGGTCACCTACCTGGACAATGACGGGGCGGAGCAGAACCCGACGGTCCGGCTGGTGAGCGCTGATCCGGTCGAGAACGACTGGGTGGTGGCCCAGCAGGTGCGGCTGGACAGCGCTGAGCACCATCGTCGGTTCGACGTGGTGTGGTACCTGAACGGCTTGCCGGTGGTCGTT
>NZ_CANG01000301.1:0-200 GCF_000309315.1 Sedimentibacter sp. B4 | reverse complement strand
GCACCCGCGCATTCTCGCCTACTTCGACGTCGATCAGGGTGGTGTCCGGGCCAATGACCGCTCCGCGGGACACCGAGGTGGCACCCTCCAGCGACGTACCCGGCAACAGGGTGACGTCCTCGGCCAGGTCGACCCCCGCATGCACCCAGGTGGTGGCCGGGTCGAGCACGGTCACGCCCTCTGCCATCCAGCGGGCAAGG
>NZ_CANG01000302.1:0-283 GCF_000309315.1 Sedimentibacter sp. B4 | reverse complement strand
GGCCAGCTTCTCGCCCGAGTGGCAGTCGTTGACGTGGGCGAGCACGAACGGCGTCCCGGCCCGCTTCATCGACCTACCCACCACGCTGAGCCTGGCCCCCGAGCCCGAGCCGGAAGCGCCGGAGCAGACAGCGGAAACGGCAGACCCGCAGGGCACAGCGCCCCCAGGGGGCGGGCCCCACAGGGCACAGCGGACCCCGAGCCCGAGGAACCGCCGGCTCCGCCGCCCCGCACCGATCCGGTTGCACAGCTGGCCCGCGCCGCCGGCTACGACGACCCGGAAA
>NZ_CANG01000303.1:0-241 GCF_000309315.1 Sedimentibacter sp. B4 | reverse complement strand
GCGAGGAGGCCACACGTTGAGAATGAACTGACGGCACGGCTTGCTGCCGAAGGATCAATCGCGGACGATCGGGCTCTTCGTGATCGTGCCGAGGCAACACTCCGAGACATGGCCGAATCCGTTGGAATCGACCTTCCGGTGGGCACACCGATTGCGGAGGTTGCTCGATCAATCGAATCATGGCAGCGCCACAACGACGAAGAGCAAGCTCAGTTACGCGAACGCCAATTGCGCTGGACTA
>NZ_CANG01000304.1:0-352 GCF_000309315.1 Sedimentibacter sp. B4 | reverse complement strand
GCAGCGCGGCGACTATGTGGCCGTGATGGGCCGTCCGGCTCAGGCAAGTCGACCATGATGAACCTGATCGGCTGCCTCGATGCGCAGACCCGCGGCCTCTACCGCCTCGACGGCGTCGACGTCAGGCTGCTCGACGACCGGCAGCAGTCCCGGATCCGCAACCGCAAGATCGGCTTCGTCTTCCAGAACTTCAACCTGATCGCCCGCACCACCGCCCTGTCGAACGTCGAGCTGCCGCTCGTCTACCGGGGTGCCGGCACGCGAACGGCGCCGGCGCGCCCTCGCCGCGCTGCGCGAGGTGGGCCTGGCCGACCGGATCGAGCACACCCCTGCCCAGCTCTCCGGAGGCCAG
>NZ_CANG01000305.1:0-278 GCF_000309315.1 Sedimentibacter sp. B4 | reverse complement strand
CCATGAACCTGAAGGTTGGCCGACTGCCCGGGCTTGACCTTGTGATAGTTGCCCCAGTTCGTGGTGCCCCTCACGGTCACCGTCCTGGGGCTGGCCGAACAGGAACTGCTGTCGACCTTGACCAGGCCGCCCTGGTTGTCGGAGAGGTCTGTGGCCTCGAACGGCAGGTCCGTGCTGGACAGGTTGATCGTCACCTGCCAGGTGACCGAGGTCTCCGAGGTCGACGAGACCGTCACGTTGAGGTTGTAGTCGCTAAGGGTCGGGTAACCCCAGGAGGT
>NZ_CANG01000306.1:0-263 GCF_000309315.1 Sedimentibacter sp. B4 | reverse complement strand
CTCCGCGCCCCGGCCAGCTGCATGGCACGAATCCCATCCGGCGCACGGTGAACTCACCCAGGTGGAAGGTCTTCATGGCCAGACGATAGCTCGGGGTCGTCCGCGACCCCCGGAACGGGATCCGAAGCGCCCCAACGCTCAGGCGGACAGCTTGACCGTGGCGACGCCGAAGTGGGTGGAGCCGGCATCGATGGTGTAGTCGCCGCTGAGGTCGACGTAGTTCGAGAAGTGGCCCTTGATCTGCTTGTCGGCCGGGCACTTGG
>NZ_CANG01000307.1:0-202 GCF_000309315.1 Sedimentibacter sp. B4 | reverse complement strand
CGCACCGCGTCGGCGCCGTGGGTGTCCATCAGCTGGATCGGCTCCAGGATGTTGCCCAGGTGCTTGCTCATCTTGCGTCCGTCCTCGGCCAGGATGTGGCCCAGGCAGAGCACGTTCTTGTACGAGGACTGGTCGAACACCAGCGTGCCGACGGCCATCAGCGAGTAGAACCAGCCGCGGGTCTGGTCGATCGCCTCGCAGA
>NZ_CANG01000308.1:0-458 GCF_000309315.1 Sedimentibacter sp. B4 | reverse complement strand
GAGACCGACCGCGTAGTCCACACCGGAGAAGGTCTCACCGCGATCGAACGCCTCGCCGTTGCGGTTGTAGCTGCGGTGGTCGTCCGAGGCGAAGGTGGTCTGCTCGGTGTAGCGCCCCGAAAGCAGCCCGGAAGCGAGCGGTACGCGGGCGAAGACGGCCACCTGCGCGGCTTGGGCCGCGGGCAGCACCTCGTCGAGCGGCTTGAGCCGGAACGGGTTGAAGATGATCTGGATGTTGCTGAGGTTCGGCCGGGAGAGGGCATCGAGGGCCTGCGCGCAGGTTTCGACGGACACGCCGTAGGCGGCGACGATTCCCTCCGAGACCAGATCGTCGAGGGCGGACCAGGTGTCATCGGCGGCGATCACCGCCGACGGCGGACAGTGCAGCTGGACCAGGTCGAGGGTGTCGACGCCGAGGTTGCGGCGGGAACGCTCGGCCCAGGCGTGGAAGTTGTCCG
>NZ_CANG01000309.1:0-217 GCF_000309315.1 Sedimentibacter sp. B4 | reverse complement strand
CCTGGCCGCAACGACCAACACCGGCGACGTGTCCAACCTGACCTACGAGCTCCTGCAGACGTCGGCCGCGGGCTGCACGGCGAGCACCACCGGCACGACGGTCGTGGCCTCCGGTACCGCCGTCACCTCGGTCAGCGGCGCCAGCACGATCAGCCTGGCCAAGGGAGCGACGTCCACCGCCGCCGGGGCGCCGGCTTACCTGTGCTTCAAGGTGACC
>NZ_CANG01000310.1:0-542 GCF_000309315.1 Sedimentibacter sp. B4 | reverse complement strand
GCAGTTCGAGCCCGGTCGCGTTGTCTCCGCGCGCGGAGTTGTAGTAGAGGGCGTAGTAGATGCCGGCCAGCGCGGACATGAGCCCCGACAGGATGAACAGGACCAGCCGGGTTCGGTTCACGTGGACGCCGGAGAAGCTGGCCGCGTCCTTGGACAGGCCGATCGCGAAGACGCCCCGCCCGAACGGCGTGAAGTGCAGCATCAGCACGAAGGCCGCCAGGAGGACGACGAACAGGATCACCACGACGGGGATGCCGGTGCTCCCGATCCGCGCCTTGACCAGCGTCGTCCACCACTTGTCGAACTGGGTGACCGCCGTGGTGCCGAGCAGGCCGACCGCGACGCCCCGGTACAGCGCAAGGGTGCCGATGGTCACGGCGAGTGCCGGAAGCCCGACCCTGGTGACGAGCAGGCCGTTGGCCGCCCCGCCGACGGCGCCGACGACCAGCGCCAGCACGATCGCGACCGGAATGGGCAGCGCGGACGCGGAGCACAGCCCGACCACGACGCTGGTCAGGCCCACCATCGAGCCGACCGACAGG
>NZ_CANG01000311.1:0-514 GCF_000309315.1 Sedimentibacter sp. B4 | reverse complement strand
GGTGTCCCACGGTGTGCTGGTCTACTTCCCCGGCTTCACACCCGCTCGGACCGTGGGAGATCGCCAAGTGCGCGCACCTGGCGGATGCGACCTCGCTCACCGTCGTGGTCACGGAGATCCCGGGCATGAGCCGGTTCGGGCACAGCATTCCGAAGGCGTCCGCACCGAGATGCTGCACGGACGGATCGACGCCTGGGCGGAGCTGAACCTCGCCTACGTCGCCGAGGCGCTCGAGGTCGGCGACGTCCGCAATCCCGAGTACATGCAGGTGCTCGGCTACTCGACGGGCTGCTCGCTCGCCGTCTCCGCGCTCCCGCTGCTGGGGGAGTGGGGGCCGATCGAGGGCCTGAACCTCGTCGAGCCGGTGGCCATCACGACCCGCAACATCGCCTCGCTGCAGGCCCACAACATCGCCGACCTCGGCCGGATGCCCACCGTCCTGGCCACGAACAAGGGCCACGAGTGGGTGATGGCCGCGCGCCGGTCGCAGCGCCGGGAGCCGTCCGTCCGCTAT
>NZ_CANG01000312.1:0-202 GCF_000309315.1 Sedimentibacter sp. B4 | reverse complement strand
GAACGGCAAGGGCGAGCTCGCCAGCGAGCTGGTCCGCACGCTGCAGGACATCCAGGTCGGCCAGACCCGGCGGGCAGCCTACGAGGACCTGGCCGCCCGCACCGGGGTGGAGACGCTGCACCGGTTCGTCCGCTCGATCATCCAGGCGGAGGCCTACGGCATCGCGCTGTCCGACGTGCTGCAGACCCAGGCCGACGAACTA
>NZ_CANG01000313.1:0-230 GCF_000309315.1 Sedimentibacter sp. B4 | reverse complement strand
GCTGACCGCGGCCGGTGCGTCGGCCGTGGACGTGCTCGAGTTCGATGCGACCGATTTCCCCTCCCACCCTGGCGTGATCGACGCGGCGTGGAAGCTCGCCGACATCGACGTGGCGATCGTCGCCTTCGGCCTGCTCGGTGACGCCGAGGAGCTCTGGCAGGACCAGGCGAAGGCCGTCCAGATCGCCCAGGTGAACTACTCCGGCGCGGTGAGCGTCGGCGTGCTGCTCG
>NZ_CANG01000314.1:0-232 GCF_000309315.1 Sedimentibacter sp. B4 | reverse complement strand
TGGTCAGACCGAACTCGACCCAGTCGGACCCCTGTCCGGCGATCGTCCACGTGCGGGTGTGGAAGCCGTCCGTCCCACCGTGCAACTGGTTCGCGCCCTCGTTCGCGTCGAGGACGTACTCGACACCGTCGAGGGTGAACCGGGCGCCGTCGATCCGGTTGGCGAACCGGCCCACGGTCATGCCGAGGTAGCGGCAGGTGGTCAGGTAGTCGGCGGGGTTCGCCGCACCCAG
>NZ_CANG01000315.1:0-241 GCF_000309315.1 Sedimentibacter sp. B4 | reverse complement strand
CGAGGAACCCCGGGACTCCCGCGACGGTGCCCGCGATCGCGGTCAGGGGGATGGCGACGGCCATCGACACGATGGCCAGCACGAACACGGTGCGGTCGACGCGTTCCGCGGGGACCGGCAGCGGGGGAACCTGGTGCACGGGTGCGGGCACCGGCGGCTGCGGTAGCGGGGCGAGCCCGTGCGGAGGCTGGCTCGGCTGCGGAGCCTGCGGCTGCGTCCACAACTCCTCGTTGGTCGGCTA
>NZ_CANG01000316.1:0-396 GCF_000309315.1 Sedimentibacter sp. B4 | reverse complement strand
GCTGTCACAATCAACGTCGGATCAGGCAAGATGATCCCCATGAACTCCACCTCAGGTCCGGCTGACTTCGGCCGCGTCGATCCGGACGGCACGGTCTACGTGCGTACGGCCGACGGCGAACGGGTCGTCGGTCAGATTCCCGATGTCGATGCCGGCGAGGCTCTCGCCTTCTACACCCGGCGTTTCGAGGCACTCGAAGTGGAGGTGGGGTTGCTCGAAACGAGGGTGAAAGCTGGCGCGCTCTCACCCGAGGAAGCCCGACACAGCATCAACACGGTGCGCACCACGGTCTCGACGGCGAACGCCGTGGGTGACCTGGCCGGACTCGTCGAACGACTGGACGCGCTCGCGCCGCTCCTCGCCGAACAGAGCGAACAGCGCAAGGCGGAGCGGTCC
>NZ_CANG01000317.1:0-208 GCF_000309315.1 Sedimentibacter sp. B4 | reverse complement strand
GTCCGTCTGACCGACCTAGAGAAGCTCCTCCGCCGAGTGCCTTCGGCCGAGCGCTGGTCCAGCGCGTAGAGACAGATGCCGGTGAGTTGCGGTTCCGACTCCGTCGAGCCGTTCGAAGAGTCGCTCACACTCCGAAATCCCTACTGAGAGGCCACTTGCTGGACCAGACGCGCTCAACGCTCCCTCCTCAGGAAGATGCGCCGGATTA
>NZ_CANG01000318.1:0-245 GCF_000309315.1 Sedimentibacter sp. B4 | reverse complement strand
CTATTGCTGCTCAAGCATTGTTTGAGCAGTATTAACATGTGGGGGTATAGCTCAGTTGGGAGAGCACCTGCCTTGCAAGCAGGGGGTCAAGAGTTCGAATCTCTTTATCTCCACCACTAATTTTTATAATTAGAACGCAGTTTCGCTTCACAATTTTTACGCTTCCTACGGTCGCGCAAAATTGGAGCTCATTGCGTCAGACCTACCGCCATTTATTCTTCGAACAAATGGGGTTAGGGCTAGAG
>NZ_CANG01000319.1:0-212 GCF_000309315.1 Sedimentibacter sp. B4 | reverse complement strand
GCATGTTCGGGACCTGCTGTGGCCATCGGTCAGCTGACATGTCGAACTCGATGTAGCGGAACCGCCCAGCGAACCGCTGCATTTCGTTCTCGCCGGCGAGCATCATGGGGCGGGGAGTAGTCGGCAAGAATCGCGGTGCTCAGTGGGTACACATCGAGGATCATGCTCGCCGCCGAGCCCGTGCCGGCACCGAGATCCAGGAAGGTGAATCG
>NZ_CANG01000320.1:0-231 GCF_000309315.1 Sedimentibacter sp. B4 | reverse complement strand
GTTCGTGGCGATGTCGATGCTGCCGAGCAGCGAGTCGGCCATGCGGTGCAGCAGGATCAGGTTGCCGCCCGCGTCGACGGCGGCGAAGACGACCGGGACACCCAACTCGGTCGCCTTCGCCTCCGCCGCCTCTGCCATCGCCTTGGCGGTGGCCAGGTCATAACTGCGCGTGGTTGCGGTGGCCGTGCCCAGCGCCTTCTCTACCGCTGCCCGGACCAGTTGCTGGACGTG
>NZ_CANG01000321.1:0-207 GCF_000309315.1 Sedimentibacter sp. B4 | reverse complement strand
CACCGGCAGGGACGAAGAAGGCGAACACGGAGAACATGATCAGGGCGGCGGCGACCACGACCTTGGCCGAGTGGACGAAGCCGTCCTCGACCGAGCGGGTGGTGTTGCCGTGCACGAACTCCTCGCGCATTCGGGAGACCAGGAACACTTCGTAGTCCATGGCCAGTCCGAACAGCAGGCCCATCATGATGATCGGCAGGAAGCTGA
>NZ_CANG01000322.1:0-230 GCF_000309315.1 Sedimentibacter sp. B4 | reverse complement strand
GTGGAACGGCGGGTTGTGGTGCTCGCCGGTCGCGAAGACGTCCAGCCCGATCTCCTCGGCCTTCTTCGCCAGGGTCACGGCGGCCTTGATCCGCTCGTGCTCGGACGGGGTGCGTCCGGTCGTCGGGTCGGGGTCACGTCCCCGACGCTGAAGATGCCCAGCTGCATGCCACTCCAATGATTGCAGTTTCAACTATCTGTCGTAACGGTAGCTCCCGCAACGCTATCCCG
>NZ_CANG01000323.1:0-209 GCF_000309315.1 Sedimentibacter sp. B4 | reverse complement strand
TGTGAGTGACTCCGGCGACCAGCTGTAAGTACATTCTCTCATAGACAACCGGCGTGCTTGGTTCCCTTGCGCCTATTCTGGCTCATCCGGAGGCATTTTGACGCTCGCGGAGCCATCAAGTAGCCTTGACCGTTGTGTTCGGGCGACCGAACCATGCGTGCGTGCGCCGCGTCCGGCCGCCGTCTCCGAGGTTGCTCGAGGATCGGGGG
>NZ_CANG01000324.1:0-557 GCF_000309315.1 Sedimentibacter sp. B4 | reverse complement strand
TCGGCACGAACCAAGAAGTCTTGGGACCCTGGGTCGCCCAGCCACTCAGCGACTTCCCTCGTGAAGTAGGCATGTGCCCGAGCGATGAGGGAGCCGGCGTGTGTCAACGACCCGTGGTCAACGGGCGGGTCGGCCTCCATGACCTCGTCGTAGGCCGATCGGTCCTTGTTGGTGTGCCGCACTTTCAGTGCCGAGTCGCCAGCCTTGAGGAAGTTCGCCTGATTGTGCGTGAGCGTGTCCAGCTGGCCGGCGAGAGTGTCAAGGTCAGCTTCCTTCAGCACTGCCGCGGCGGCGTCCATGAGGAGCTGAAGGGTCGTGAGCCGCTGCTGTCCGTCGATAATGTTGCTGCTTGGCAAGTGGCCGAGTTGCATGTCGTGCGCCTGTACAACGATGGCCCCGAGGAAGTGACTCAGCTGGCCGAACGGATCACGTTGACGGGCATCGATAAGTCGGCGGATGTCCTGCCACAGAGGAGCCCATTGGTTCTGCTCGTCCCATACGTATGGCCGCTGGAACAACGGCACGACCAGCCGCTGGGGGAGATTGAAGACCTGCAA
>NZ_CANG01000325.1:0-202 GCF_000309315.1 Sedimentibacter sp. B4 | reverse complement strand
CGGCCTTCGCGACCAGCGCCTTGTCTGCGGTCGCGGCGTCGGGGGCGTAGACCACGTTCATGTGGTTGGCCTTGTGCCGGGCCATCAGCTGGTCGCGGTTCACGCCGTGCAGGATCGCGTTCATGATCGGCCACTCGGGGTTGGTGGACCTCAGCCGGCGCTGCACCTCTTCGTCGGGCATCTCGATGCAGGTGCCGCGGCC
>NZ_CANG01000326.1:0-396 GCF_000309315.1 Sedimentibacter sp. B4 | reverse complement strand
TGGTCACCGAAGGCCGACCCCGGCTCTGGGTCGTCCGGTGCTGATGGGCATCACCAAGGCGTCGCTGGCGACCGAGTCGTGGCTGTCCGCGGCATCGTTCCAGGAGACCACCAAGGTGCTCACCGACGCGGCGATCCACGCCAAGTCGGACTCCCTGGTCGGTCTCAAGGAGAACGTCATCCTGGGCAAGCTGATCCCGGCCGGTACCGGTCTGGACCGGTACCGGAACATCCGGGTGGAGCCCACCGCGGAGGCTCGCGCCGCTGCGTACGACCTCTCCTACGACCCCTACGACTACGACCTGAGCGTCGGTGGTTCGGCGGTCGGCCTGGACGAGTACGACACCGGCGAACTCCGCTAGGCGGCTCAGATGCGGATCGTCATCGCCTCCGACCA
>NZ_CANG01000327.1:0-236 GCF_000309315.1 Sedimentibacter sp. B4 | reverse complement strand
CCCGCCGCTGGCAGCTGACCGGATCGTGCCGGCGGTGAACGCCTTGGCCCGCCGCTCTGCGGTGATCGGGTCGACGCAGCCGGCAATCGGGTCCCAGATGAGTTCCGGCAACCCGTCCGCCTGGCCGAAGGGGTCCAGCACCACGCACGGCCGGTTCTCGGTCCTGCGCGCGGTGATCGTGAGCAGCAGGTCGTCGGTCTTGGTGAGAGTCACCAGCGCGGCGCCGGGTGCGGCGA
>NZ_CANG01000328.1:0-348 GCF_000309315.1 Sedimentibacter sp. B4 | reverse complement strand
GCTGCGGTCGTGGGTATCGACTACGCGCTCTCCCCTGAGGCGAAGTTCCCGGTCGGGATCGAGCAGTGCGCCGCCCTCGCGCGGCACCTGCTCGATCACGGCGCCGACTACCACGTCGACGGCACCCGGCTGGCCTTCGCCGGTGACAGCGGCGGCGCCACCATGAGCCTGGCCACGACGCTGCTGCTGCGCGACCAGGCGGACGCCGGAGCGCCGGCGGTGCCCGTCTCCGCGCTCGCGCTGTACTACGGCCTGTACGGTCTGCGCGATTCGATGTCGCGCCGGCTGCTCGGCGGGCCGTGGGACGGCCTCACCGAGGACGACCTCGCTTACTACCTGGACTGTCAA
>NZ_CANG01000329.1:0-228 GCF_000309315.1 Sedimentibacter sp. B4 | reverse complement strand
CGACGGGCTCCTCTCAGGGCGTCACGTCAATGATGGCGTCCCCGGACCGAACCGTGTCGATCTTCCGCGGGGTGACGGAGCCGAGCGTCATCGTGTTGATCACGACCACGATCGTGGTGGTGTCGTATCCCGCGGAGCGAACCCCGTCGAGATCCACCCTCGCCAGCAGGTCGCCGGCCTCCACCCGCTGGTGCTGCTTCACGTCCAGATCGAAGAACCGGCCACCCA
>NZ_CANG01000330.1:0-205 GCF_000309315.1 Sedimentibacter sp. B4 | reverse complement strand
GCGGGTTGGTCGTCCAACTCGCCGTACTCGCTGCTCGGCGGCCTGCGCTCGTCGGCCCAGATGATCTCCTACGAGATCGCGATGGGTCTGGCCCTGGTCGCGGTGTTCCTGTACGCCGGCTCGATGTCCACCCACGACATCGTCGAGGCGCAGCGGACGGCGTTGTCCCCCTTCGGCATCGACCTCGGCCTGCAGTCCTGGTACT
>NZ_CANG01000331.1:0-241 GCF_000309315.1 Sedimentibacter sp. B4 | reverse complement strand
GACCCTGGTCGATCCGAACACTCACATCCCGGCGCTGGTGGCCGTGCTCACCGGCATCACCGACCAGCTGGTCGCCGACGCCCCCAGACTGCCCGAAGTGCTGCCGTCCTTCCTCGAATTCGCCGCCGGCTGCGTGCTGGTCGCCCACAACGCCGGCTTCGACACCGGGTTCCTCAAGCGAGGCTGCGCCGCACACGGGTATCCGTGGCCCAACCCCGAGGTGCTCGACACCGTGGCGCTC
>NZ_CANG01000332.1:0-212 GCF_000309315.1 Sedimentibacter sp. B4 | reverse complement strand
CAGCTGTTCTACCTGCGCTCTCGCGGCATCGGTGAGGACGAGGCCCGCCGGCTCGTTGTGCACGGCTTCTTCGCCGACATCATCCGCCGGATCGGCGTGGCCGAGGTGGAGACCCGGCTGATGGCCGCGGTGGAGTCCGAGCTCGAGATCATCGTCGGCCACGCGGGGGCGGCCCAGTGAGCTTCGTCCGCGCCTGTGCCGTTGCCGAGGTG
>NZ_CANG01000333.1:0-203 GCF_000309315.1 Sedimentibacter sp. B4 | reverse complement strand
TGAACTGGGCCAGGTAGACGGGGGGAACTCGAGGTCGAGGAGCTTCAGGTTCGGCATCGAGGAGATGTTGCCGATCACCGAGGAGAGCAGCAGGGGAAGGTTGTCGTAGAAGTTGATCCATGGGAACGCCACCCGCAGCACGAAGGTGCGGGGCTCGTCCCTGGGGACCTGAGCGATCAGTTCGTAGTTCGGGACGCTGTAGA
>NZ_CANG01000334.1:0-369 GCF_000309315.1 Sedimentibacter sp. B4 | reverse complement strand
TGACGCCGGCCACCTGGCTGGCCTCGCCGCTGGAGCTGGCGATCACGATTCTCGCCGGGCTCGCCCTCGTGGCGTCCCTGCGATACGGCAGAATGGGCGCCGACCGAATCCGGAACGGGAGAAGCGAATGACCGACCCGGCAGCCCCGCTCGAGCGGGTGCTCGTCATCATCCCCACCTACAACGAGTCGGAGAACCTCCGTCCGATCACGGCCCGGATCCGCGCAGCGGTCCCCGCTGCGCACATCCTGGTGGCGGACGACAACTCGCCCGACGGCACCGGCGCGATCGCCGACGAGCTCGCCGCGGACGGCGACCACGTCCACGTCCTGCACCGCAAGGGCAAGGAGGGGCTCGGGGCGGCCTACAT
>NZ_CANG01000335.1:0-406 GCF_000309315.1 Sedimentibacter sp. B4 | reverse complement strand
TGCCCGATGGAGTAAGGCTACGACCCAAGCGTGGACAGAACCGCCCACGACACGCAGGCGCGGGGCTACAGATTCTCGCGAATCTCGGCCAGGGAGATGGACTCGAATGAGTGAGCCAAGAGACCCCGGAAAGCGGGCTGGAGTCGCGATTGAACAAGGGTCAGCGAATCGCCGCACTCGGGGCAGACCAAGCGGTAACGCTGGTGATCTGCGGGCGTTCCGATGATCCGTCCGCCTCTGGCGGAGATTGCCTCCGCGACACGCTCGTTGGCCTCGATGTCGTTCAAGCGAGGGTGTATCTCGATATCGCCATCCAGAACGTAGTGCGCGGTCGTGTCGTGCTCGGGGTACACGTAGAGAAGGCTCCCGTCCTCGACGCTGTACACCGCATGGAAGGTCTCTACCA
>NZ_CANG01000336.1:0-204 GCF_000309315.1 Sedimentibacter sp. B4 | reverse complement strand
CTACCTCAACCCGCGCTCGGTCCGCTACGCGCAGGGACGCTCGTCCGCGAAGGGTTACTTCGAGGACAGCTACGACTACGAGCGGTTCACCGACGAGGTGCTCGAGCCACTCGGCCACGAGGGATCGGGCCGCTACCGCACCGCAGCCTACGACCTGGATTCGGAGTCGGAGGTGCACTCGCCGTGGCGGATCGCCCCGGATGA
>NZ_CANG01000337.1:0-204 GCF_000309315.1 Sedimentibacter sp. B4 | reverse complement strand
TAGGTGACGACGATGGCCGGCTGGCCCGACCGGCCGGCCCGACCGCTGCGCTGGGCATAGTTCGCCGGGGTCGGCGGCACGTTGCGCATTCCAACGGCGTTGAGGCTGGCGATGTCGACGCCGAGTTCCATAGTGGGCGAGCAGAACAGCAGCGGCAGGTCGCCGTCCCGGAACTGGCGCTCACGAACCTCACGGTCGAAGGGA
>NZ_CANG01000338.1:0-381 GCF_000309315.1 Sedimentibacter sp. B4 | reverse complement strand
GAATGTGCGGATGAACTCGCGGCCGATGATCTTGCGCTTGGTCTCGGGGTCGCTCACCCCGGCCAGCGCGGACAGGAACCGCTCCTGCTCGTTCGCCACGACCAGCCGCACCCCGGTGGACGCCACGAAATCGCGCTCCACACGCTCGGCCTCACCCTCGCGGAGCAGGCCGTGGTCGACGAACACGCAGGTCAGCTGGTCGCCGATGGCCCGCTGCACGATCGCCGCGGCCACCGCGGAGTCGACGCCACCGGACAGCGCACACAGCACCCGGGCGTCCCCCACCTCGTCACGGACGCGCTGCACCTGCTCCTCTGCGATGTTGGACGACGTCCAGGTCGGACGACAGCCAGCGATGTCGAGCAGGAAGTGTTCCAGCAC
>NZ_CANG01000339.1:0-241 GCF_000309315.1 Sedimentibacter sp. B4 | reverse complement strand
CGTTCCGCGGCACCGGCATGACCGACTGGCCGTCCCGTCCGGACAGCTTCTACCCGTACGCCTTTGTGATCGGCAGCCAGACCCTGCACGCGGTGGGCATGGCCATGGCCCAGCAGCGGGACGGAGCGGTCGGCAACGACGATCCGGACGCCAACGGCGCGGTGATCGTCTACTTCGGCGACGGTGCCACCAGCCAGGGCGACGTGAACGAGGCCTTCGGCTTCGCCGCGGCCACCTCGGA
>NZ_CANG01000340.1:0-447 GCF_000309315.1 Sedimentibacter sp. B4 | reverse complement strand
AAGCTCGTCCACGCCGGTGGCAGCACCGGTCGGATCGGCGATGCCGCGTACTCCCTGGTCGACTACAACCGGGCCGGCACGCCGCTGGTCGAGATCGTGACCAGGCCGATCACCGGCACCGGCGCGAAGGCACCGCAGGTCGCGAAGGCGTACGTGTCGTTCCTGCGCGACCTGATGCTCAGCCTGGGCGTCTCCGACGTCCGGATGGAACAGGGCTCGCTGCGGTGCGACGCGAACGTCTCGCTGATGCCGAAGGGCGCCACCGAGTTCGGGCTGCGCACCGAGACGAAGAACGTGAACTCGCTGCGCAGCGTCGAGCGTGCGCTCACCTACGAGATCCAGCGGCAGGCCGCCGTGCTGTCCTCCGGCGGGAAGGTGCACCAGGAGACCCGGCACTGGCACGAGGAGGGCTACACCACGCCGGGCCGGTCCAAGGAGCAGGCGGAG
>NZ_CANG01000341.1:0-202 GCF_000309315.1 Sedimentibacter sp. B4 | reverse complement strand
CCATGCCTCGGTGACCCGACGCCAGCAGGTGTTCGGCTACACCCACGAAGAGCAGCGGATGATCATCGCGCCGATGGCGAACACCGGCGTGGAGCCGATCGGTTCGATGGGTTCGGACACTCCGGTGGCCGTGCTGAGCGACCGTCCGCGGCTCCTGTTCGACTACTTCGCCCAGCTGTTCGCTCAGGTGACCAACCCGCCG
>NZ_CANG01000342.1:0-241 GCF_000309315.1 Sedimentibacter sp. B4 | reverse complement strand
GTCGGGTTCACGCTCACCGTCTTCGCGGCCGGGTCGAACTGCGCGTTCAGCTTCACCTTGTAGACCAGGCCGTTCTCGGCCGGCTCGATCAGGGTGTCCGTGGCCGCGTTCACCAGCGAGGAGGAGTCGAACGCCCCCCAGTCGCGCGGGGCGCCCGGATCGGAGCCGTCCCAGCCGGACACCTCCTTGTTCTGGATCAGGTCGAAGATCCGGTAACGCCAGGTGCCGGTCTTGTCCCCGT
>NZ_CANG01000343.1:0-241 GCF_000309315.1 Sedimentibacter sp. B4 | reverse complement strand
GGCGCGACCAGCCGACACGAATCCTCGACCAGTCCGGCGGGGCGATCGCCACGCTCGAAGCACCGCCCGTGCCGGTGATCGGCGTCCCGGACGACCCGCGCACCGGCGAGCCCCGCATTCCGCGGACCGTGGTTCTCGCGTCCGTGCTCAGCTTCTTGTCCTTGGCGAACGTGGTGGCCGGGCTGCTCCTCGTCTACTGGGACGCGGTGCCAAGGGACAACTTCCCCCACGCGTCCTGGCA
>NZ_CANG01000344.1:0-241 GCF_000309315.1 Sedimentibacter sp. B4 | reverse complement strand
GCCGCACAGTCCCTTCGCGAGAGGTAGGCCCGAGTGAGCCGGTTGTTCACGTCCGAGTCCGTCACCGAGGGTCATCCCGACAAGGTGGCCGACTCGATCTCCGACGCCGTCCTCGACGAGATCCTGCGGCAGGACGCATCGTCGCGCGTCGCGGTGGAGACACTCGTCACCACCGGCACCGTGGTGGTGGCAGGAGAAGTGACGACCGAGGCGTACGCCGAGGTGGCCCAACTGGCCCGCG
>NZ_CANG01000345.1:0-238 GCF_000309315.1 Sedimentibacter sp. B4 | reverse complement strand
ACGACGAACAACACCAGGATCAGCACCGCGGCGCTGTCGGGCACGAACTCCGTGACCAGGTGCAGCAGGGCCGAGACTGCGAGCGGCACGAGCACAGCGAGCGACCGTGTGATGGCGGGATGATCCCGATACCAGGCCATCTCCATACCCTCCACGCAACCACCGCGATGACGCGGGTGGAAGGGTTCCGCCCGTCAAGGATTCGTCAAGATCGCTGCCGGTAGCCTCTGGTCGGGTC
>NZ_CANG01000346.1:0-306 GCF_000309315.1 Sedimentibacter sp. B4 | reverse complement strand
TCTGCGATCCTCTCGATCTTCCATACGAATATTACCTAGGTTTCTAAATGAAAGTCGAGGATTGGGAAACCTGGTGCAGTGGACTTGCAGTCCGGTCAAGCGTGCCTTACGATTGAATCGATAAAGGATCCAAAACGAAAGCAAAACGAAGGGACGATCGATGTCGATCGAACGCAGTGAGCGTGAGTCCCTGATCCTTGCCCGTCTGGCCAGGGAGGGGATCCCTCACGGTTGCGAGCCTGTCCAAGCAGCTCGGGGTCTCCGAGGTCACGATCCGGACCGACCTGCGCACCCTCGAAGATCAGG
>NZ_CANG01000347.1:0-440 GCF_000309315.1 Sedimentibacter sp. B4 | reverse complement strand
ATCATCCACCAGCTCGCCAGGTACTGGAACTGCCCGACGGCGGCCAGGGACGCCGGGATCAGCGTGCCGAGGCAGAACAGCGCCACGCCCCGGTCCACCCAGGAGGACAGCTGGGACGTCTTCGGCTTGAGGTTCACCACTCGCGGCTCCAGTCCACGAGGCCGTCGGCGTCGTGCTCACCGCCGGGCCAGACCGCCCGGACGATGCCGGCGGCAGCGAGCGCCTTGCGGCACCCGGGGCAGGGCGGATCGGTGATGTACGCGACGGCACCCTTCGTGTCACGCGTGGCGAACAGCAGTGCGTTCACCTCGGCGTGGATCGCGACGCAGAAGCCCGGCGTCCCGGGACGGTCGTAGTCCCCCAGTCCGGGAACCTGGTCGTAGCTGAGCTGGCCCCGGGGGCAGGCCCCCTCGAGACAGTCCGGACGGCCCGGAGCGGCG
>NZ_CANG01000348.1:0-401 GCF_000309315.1 Sedimentibacter sp. B4 | reverse complement strand
CGCGGAACGGTCGACGGCGCGGTGAACATCCCGGTGGATGACCTGCGGGCCCGACTGGACGAGGTGGCTGACGACGTGATCGTGCACTGCCAGGTGGGCCTGCGCGGCTATCTGGCCGCACGAACTCTGGCCCAGCATGGCCGCCACGTGCGCAATCTGGATGGTGGATATCGCACCTGGGCACGCATTTAGCCCGCCCGGGGGGACCCAAACACGCCGAAGGTGTATGAGTCTGTACGAACTCGGTGGACTGAGCCCGTTTTTGCCCATGTCGGAAAGCGGTTCACTAGGTAGCGCAGGCACGGACACCAGGGCTGGGGGGCGCTGGTTTCACCCGGTCAGCTTCAGAGGGGACATGCGGTCATGGCGGTGATCGCGGTCAGACGTTGGTGTGGTGAAAC
>NZ_CANG01000349.1:0-241 GCF_000309315.1 Sedimentibacter sp. B4 | reverse complement strand
CAGCGCGGCCCAGACCTCGTCGCGCGCCTCGTTGTGCGGCGTGCCCGGGTCGCGGGACTCGAACGCCTCCACCCAGTCGGACGCGGCGAGCCACACGTCAGCCCACGGCGTCTCGATCTCCATCCCTTCCTTCGGCGGCTCCTCGTAGAGGCCCACCGCGGGCTCGATCGCGTCCGCCAGTCGGGCGGACGCCTTCAGTTGCGCGACCTCCGGATCGACCTCGGTGTGCGCGCCCGCACCA
>NZ_CANG01000350.1:0-436 GCF_000309315.1 Sedimentibacter sp. B4 | reverse complement strand
CGGGACGAACTGATCAGGATTCTCGCCGAGGCGGATCCGGTGGGGGCTGATCGCGGACGGTGCGGCGCCGGACGCCTACGCGGCGGAAGCGGACGAGATCCTCGCGCTCCGTGGCGTCCCTACCCTCACCGAGATCACCGGCGTCTTCGCGGTCAGCTTCAGCGAACCCGGTGCGTGCCCGCGAGAGACCGCGCGCTGGATCGCCCAGCAGATGACCGGCCTGGGCTGACGCCCTGCCCTGCGGGCGGGGCGATCGTGGTCACCGGTGATTCATTCGTTCCGCTGACCCCACCGACCACAGCGGGCCCGCCGGAGTTCCCGGCGGGCCCGCAGGTCAGGGCGAGGATCAGTGGATCAGACCGCCGATGATGCCCTGCGCGAAGTACAGCAGGAAGGCCACGACGACGACCCACATCAGCGGGTGCACCTCCTTGGC
>NZ_CANG01000351.1:0-216 GCF_000309315.1 Sedimentibacter sp. B4 | reverse complement strand
GGTGCAGCGGCCCGTCGGCGCCCGCGGTGATGTAGGGCAGGTTGATCGCGGTCTCCTGCGCACTGGACAGCTCGATCTTGGCGCGCTCGGCGGCCTCCTGGAGTCGCTGGCGGGCCATCTTGTCCTTGCCCAGGTCGATGCCGTTCTTGTTCTTGAACTGGGTGACCAGCCAGTCGACGACACGCTGGTCCCAGTCGTCACCGCCGAGGCGGTTGT
>NZ_CANG01000352.1:0-391 GCF_000309315.1 Sedimentibacter sp. B4 | reverse complement strand
TCAGGCGCCGGCCGAGCCGGGCCGACTCCAGCAGGTCGGCGAGTTGATCGCGCTGCCTGCGCAGCCGGGCGATGCGCGCGTCCACGGAGGCCAGGGCCTCACGCAGTTCGTCCGCCGCGTTGGGCGACGCTGGCGCGCCCGGATCGGCGACCACATCGCTGATCGCCGCCAGCGGCAGTCCCGACTCGGCCAGCCACCGGATCCGCAGCAGTCGGGCCAGGTGGTAGAGGTTGTACTCGCGTACGCCGCCCCGGGTCGGCGGGACGGGGAGCAGCCCCACGTGGTGGTAGTAGCGGACGGTTCTGACCGTCGTCTCGGCCAGATCGGCCAACTCCTTGACGCGCACGACTCCAGCCGACCATGTGACGTAACGTCACTGTCAAGGCCACGA
>NZ_CANG01000353.1:0-968 GCF_000309315.1 Sedimentibacter sp. B4 | reverse complement strand
TGGTCGGTCGCCCACTGCTTCACTTGACGTCTTTGCGCGTGTCCCCAGTTCGAGCCGATCAAGGTTCCGTCGGGTTCGATCATGTCTGCCTCAGCCACTCCAAAGTGTTGCAGCAGAGCGGACGCCACATCATGCACGGCAGCCATACGTCCTTGGGATGTGTCACATGAAGCGAGGTCTGCACTCACGATTGCCTTTACTGGGTGGCGGACCAAGCGGGTGTCTGGAACGCGCCGTAACTCGTCACTGCTAGAGACCCACAAGCTCAACGGTGCCTCGAAGGGCCGATCTAGTTCACCGTCATCGACTAGACCAGCTTGGATGTCGACGGGTCTGCTGCACGGATAGGTGACAGTGGTTAGTCACGCAGCCTGATTGGCTGTCGTGGTCATGATGGTCTCGTACTCGATGGGGGTCAATCGGCCCAGTCCGTCTTGGCGTCGGCGGCGGTGGTAGGTGCGTTCGATCCAGGTGACGATCGCGATCCGGAGTTCCTCACGGGTGGTCCAGGTGCGTCGGTTGAGGACGTTCTTCTGGAGCAGGGAGAAGAAGGATTCCATGGCGGCGTTGTCGCCGCAGGCGCCGACCCGGCCCATGGATCCGACCATGTGGTGCCGGTTGAGTGCACCGACGAACTTGCGGCTACGGAATTGCGATCCTCTGTCGGTGTGAACCACGCAGCCGGCGACCTGGCCACGGCGGGCGACGGCGTTGTTCAGGGCGGTGACGGCGAGGCGGGACTTCATCCGTGAGTCGATGGAGTAGCCCACGATCCGGTTGGAGAACACGTCCTTGAACGCGCACAGGTAGAGCTTGCCCTCACCGGTCCAGTGTTCGGTGATGTCGCCGATCCACAGCTGGTTGGCCGCATCGGCGTTGAACTCGTGCCGGGTGCGGCCCTTCTCGTCAGTGACAGCGCAGCGGTCGTCGTGGACCGGCGGGCCGGGCTTCTTGCCGCTGCGGCCTCG
>NZ_CANG01000354.1:0-586 GCF_000309315.1 Sedimentibacter sp. B4 | reverse complement strand
CCGCTCACCCATCCCGGCCACACGCCCTTGAGCACGTGGTCGTTGAACGCCAGGACGACGACGGCGACGATGAACCACGGCCGCCCCACCCAGGCGGCCCTACCCCGCAGCATGTGCTCACGCTACGGGCAGGGTCACCCCGCGCGGGACGCCCCCCGCCGAGCGCAACGGATTCGTTATCCGGGGGACGGGGCGGCGCTGGTGTGACCAACGACCGCGGCCCGATCGGACGGCGCGCATTAGCAGATCGACCCGTGGTGCGCTCGGGTTGCGGATGACCGAGACGCCCGCGCTGACCGGGGCGGAGTCTCTAGGGTGCGTGCATGGCAGACATCCTGCAGATCCGACGCCCGGCTTCGGGCACCGAGGCCGAACTGGCGATCACCGAGGCCACGATCAGGGCCACCGAGTTGCGCCAATTCGACATCGACGGCGAGCCACTGGCCACCTTCGACCCCGGCTTCATGAACACCGCGGCCTGCCACTCCTCGATCACCTACATCGACGGAGAGGCTGGCGTCCTCGAGTATCGGGGCTACCCGATCGCGGAGCTCGCAGAGCACTCCACCTACCTTGAGGTGGCCTA
>NZ_CANG01000355.1:0-341 GCF_000309315.1 Sedimentibacter sp. B4 | reverse complement strand
GGTGGTCGTCCCGGCGATGAACGAGAACACCTTCGCCCAAGTGTAGTCCAGGCCGAGCGCCATGAAGGCGTTCAGCAGGCCGAAGTCGACCACCGCGGACAATCCGCCGGTGACCACGAACCGGACCAGCTGGGTGCGCAGCGCCAGCCGGGTGGTCGCCTCCGACCCGGACGCCGCCTGCTCCTCCGTCACGCCGCCGCTCAATCGTCGCGCGCCTGGGGGTTCTTGATCGGGTCGTCGCCGCCGAAGAGCAGTTCGGTCATCACGACGTGCACGCGCTCGACGTCCGGGATGTCGTTCAGGGTGACGGGCTGGTCGGCCGCGGTGGTGAGCACGAGGGT
>NZ_CANG01000356.1:0-419 GCF_000309315.1 Sedimentibacter sp. B4 | reverse complement strand
CCGCGGTCTACTTCGTCGCGACC
This sequence comes from Sedimentibacter sp. B4, assembly GCF_000309315.1. Lineage (NCBI taxonomy): Bacteria > Bacillati > Bacillota > Tissierellia > Sedimentibacter > Sedimentibacter sp. B4. The sequence goes on along the minus strand of NZ_CANG01000356.1, from coordinate 396 downwards.
GCGCTGCTGCGTGAACAGGGCGCCGGTCCCACCGTGATCGTCTCGCCACTGCTCGCGCTGATGCGCGACCAGATCGCGGCCGCCGCAAGGGCCGGCGTCCGGGCGGTGACGATCAACACCGCGAACGCCACCGAGTGGGGTGAGGTGTACGCCCAGCTCGAGGCCGACGAGGTCGACCTGCTTCTTGGTCAGTCCGGAGCGGCTGAACAACCCCACCTTCCGAGAGCGGCAGCTGCCTGACCTGGCCGCACGTTGCGGCCTGCTCGTGGTCGACGAGGCGCACTGCATCAGCGACTGGGGGCACGACTTCCGTCCCGACTACCGCCGCATCCGCGACCTGCTCACCACCCTTCGGCCCGACGTGCCCGTGCTCGCCACCACCGCGACCGCGAACTA
>NZ_CANG01000357.1:0-228 GCF_000309315.1 Sedimentibacter sp. B4 | reverse complement strand
GATCTCGCGGATGGAGTCGAAGGGGCCTGGTGCAGCGGGTCGCGTGCCCGTCCGACCGGCGCGGCGTGAACGCGATCATGACTCCCGCGGGCTACCAGCTGCTGGTGGACGCCGCCCCCAGCCACGTCGAGTCGGTCCGCCACGCGCTGGTGGACCGGGTCGACCCCGACGACTTCGAAGCGCTGGGCCGGGCCATGGAGGCGGTCGCCCGCGTGGAAGACTGAGGCC
>NZ_CANG01000358.1:0-294 GCF_000309315.1 Sedimentibacter sp. B4 | reverse complement strand
TGGGTGAGCAGTTCGTAGTCGGTTTCCAGCGTGCCGAACCGCTCGTTCTCGGGGATCGCCGCGATCAGCGCGCGCAGCAGGGTCGTTTTGCCCGCGCCCTGGTCACCGCTGATCACCATGGACTTGCGGGCGAGCACCGCCGAGTGCAGGAAGCGGGCCACCTCCTCGGGCATCATGCCGGTGCCGGCGAGCCGACGCAGGTCGATGTCGGTGAGGGTGTGCTGACGAATCGTGATGCTCGGCCGGTAGCTGAGCCCGAAACCGATCGCGTGCAGCCGGAACCGGTCGCCGAGG
>NZ_CANG01000359.1:0-226 GCF_000309315.1 Sedimentibacter sp. B4 | reverse complement strand
ACGTTGCGGCCGTCTCGCTGATCCTGGACGCACCGCTCAACGCCGAGCCGGCCGATGTCGAGGGCGTCGCCACGATCACGCAGCGGTGCCTGGACGAAGGCACCGCGGCACACCCGGGGCCCTCGTTCGCGGAGGCACTGGAGGACATCGGAGCTGTGCTGGGCGGGTCCGCGGGCTACTCGGGCAGCGAGCTCTCCCTTGAGGTGCCGACCGACCGTCTCGGCGA
>NZ_CANG01000360.1:0-462 GCF_000309315.1 Sedimentibacter sp. B4 | reverse complement strand
CCCACCGGTCTCCTGCGGAGTGGAACTGCTCGAGATCACGACGACCGGGCAGTGCGCCAGCGCCGCGACCGACACGCTCGTGGAGCCCACGAACATGCGTTCCAGGCCGCTCATCGAGCGGCGTCCCACCACCAGCAGGTCGGCCTTCGCGCTGAGTTCGGCGAGCACGTCGGCCGCCTGGCCCACGAGCACCTCCGAGGTCACGCGGGCCGAGGGCAGCCCGAGCCCGGTCGCGGCGCCGACCGCTTCGGCCGTGATGCTCTGGCCCGCCTTCTGCAGCGCCTCCGTGGTGACGACCAGCTCCCACATCCCGGTCACCATCGCACCCGGGTCGGCCACATTGACGATCCACTCCTCCGCGCCGGTGACGAGCGCTGCCCGGGTCGCGTAGCGGACCGCGCGCAGGCCGTCCTCCGAACCGTCCACGCCCACGAGGATCCGGCGAACAACGCCGTGTGCAGG
>NZ_CANG01000361.1:0-336 GCF_000309315.1 Sedimentibacter sp. B4 | reverse complement strand
GTCGGCAGAACTGGCCAGGGAAGCGCGCTGGACGCGGTTCCGGCGGCGGCGTAGCTGGCGCTGAGGAGTACCAGCCCGCCATGGAGGGACTGCGGGCTACTACCGAGCGCGAGCGCGATCACCTCCGAGACGATCCCGAACATGCCGCCGATGGCTGCCGTGGTCTTGTTCACATCCTTCAGCGCGATCGCGGCCGCGAGGAATACCACCATGGCCGGCACGGCGAGCCCGACGAAACACACCAGTTCGGTCAGGTACAGCGTCTTGTTGGCGGCGATGTATGTCAGGATCGCAGCTCCCTCGGTGGGCGGGACTGGGGCGACGAAGACCAGCACC
>NZ_CANG01000362.1:0-395 GCF_000309315.1 Sedimentibacter sp. B4 | reverse complement strand
TCACGATCAGCAGATCGTCGCCGGTGCGCACGATCTGGTCCGGGGTGGGCGTGAACGGCTCGTTCTCACGCACGACCAGGGAGACCACCGAGTTCCTCGGCAGCCTCAGCTCGCGAATGGTGACGCCGTGCAGCCGGGAACCCTCCGGGACGTGCACCTGCATCATGTCGGCCTTGATCGTGTCCAGGGGCGCGAACTCGAAGGAGACATCCGTGGCGTCCTCTCCGGTGGAGACCTTCAGGATCCGGGCGACCCACGGCAGGGTGGGCGCCTGCAGCAGCGTGAACACCACCACGAACGCGAACACCATGTCGAACAGGCCGGCCGCGCCGGGGCGCCCGCCGCGAGGGGGACGGTGGCCATGATGATCGGCACCGCCCCACGCAGCCCCGCCC
>NZ_CANG01000363.1:0-259 GCF_000309315.1 Sedimentibacter sp. B4 | reverse complement strand
CCGGGCGCGCCCGCGTACTGGCCGGACCAGAGGACTTCGCGGCCTTCCAGCCCGGCGAGGTGCTGGTCGCCTCGATCACCACCCCTGCGTACACGCCGCTGTTCGCGATGGCTGCGGGTGTGGTGACCGACATCGGCGGCGTGCTCAGCCACGGCTCGATCGTCGCGCGCGAGTACGGCATCCCGGCCGTCCTCGGGACGGGTGGCGCCACGAGGCTGATCCGCACGGGCGACGAGATCACCGTGGACGGCGCGGCCGG
>NZ_CANG01000364.1:0-224 GCF_000309315.1 Sedimentibacter sp. B4 | reverse complement strand
TGGCGGTTCGTCGCCGCCGTGATCATCGCCGCCACCGAGCCCGTCGCCGGCAACACCCCGGTCGGAGACGGCCCGGTCGTGTCCGGGTTGGTCACGATGAACCGCGCACCCGCGTTGATCAGCCGGATCGCCGTGGTGATCGCCTCGAACGAGTAGTTGCGGGTCTCGCCGAGCACCACGTACGCCGGGTTGGTGTCGGTGAGCACGAAGCCCGCACCGTGCAG
>NZ_CANG01000365.1:0-241 GCF_000309315.1 Sedimentibacter sp. B4 | reverse complement strand
GATCTCGACCCGACAGCGAAGGCGGTGGTCGCCCTGCTCAGCGACTGGTTCCCCGCCACAACCGGCGAGATGATCCACGTCGACGGCGGCCTGCACTCGACCGGCGCCTGACTTCGGAGGTATCCCCGCGCATACACGACGGTTCGGCGCGCGGGAATCGGTAAGTTTGGCCGCATGAGCGTCGTCGAGTTGCAGGGTGTTTCGATCGTCCGTTCCGGGGCGACCCTGCTCAACGACGTCA
>NZ_CANG01000366.1:0-511 GCF_000309315.1 Sedimentibacter sp. B4 | reverse complement strand
ACCTTCAGGATCTCGATCCGCTGCCGGTCGCCCACGCCGAGGTCGCTGACCAGTGCGTCCGGCTCGACCCGAAGGCCGTACTCCGTGGAGATCTGCCGGATCCGCGCGCGGGCGGTCTCGCCGATGCCGTGCAGTTGCTCTGCGCCGAGCACCACGTTCTCCAGCACGGTGAGGTTGTCGGCCAGCATGAAGTGCTGGAACACCATGCCGATGCCGACCTTGATCGCCTCGGTGGGGCTCTTCAGGTCCACCCGGGTGCCGTTGATCGTGATCGTGCCCTCGTCCGGCGCCTGCACCCCGTAAAGGATCTTCATCAGCGTGGACTTGCCGGCGCCGTTCTCGCCGACGATCGCGTGGATCGTGCCCTTGCGGACGTCCAGCGCGATGTCGGAGTTGGCCACCACACCGGGGAACCGCTTGGTGATCCCCTTCAGTTGCACCGCCAGTGGTTCGCCACCGGCTCCGGCAGCGGGCGCTGCCTGCTCGACAGCTGTTGCCATGGGCACGCTCT
>NZ_CANG01000367.1:0-247 GCF_000309315.1 Sedimentibacter sp. B4 | reverse complement strand
GCTTCGCCTCGAACTGGCGCGTGCTCCACTTCTTCTCGATCGGACCGCCGGGCGCCTTGGTGTCGGCGATGTCCTCGCCGAGGGTGAAGAAGTCGGCGCCGGGAAGCGGCTTTGCCGTCTTGGCCGCAGGTTTGGTCGTCGTCGTCATCATGCACCAATCCATCCGAAGAGCACCGAGACCGGCATGATCATGAAGCCGATGTAGAGGATGAGCGCGACCGCCCAGGCGCAACCGTTCAGGATGGCG
>NZ_CANG01000368.1:0-200 GCF_000309315.1 Sedimentibacter sp. B4 | reverse complement strand
CTTCGACGAGGAGGCGGTCGACATCACCCGGTCCTTCACCAGGCTGAAGCTGTCGCTGATGCCCTACCTCGGCCGGGTGGCCGAAGAGGCGAGTGGCGAGGGCGTGCCCATGATGCGGCCGATGGTGCTGGAGTTCCCGGACGATCGCTGCGCGCACACCGTCGACACCCAGTTCATGCTCGGCGACGCCCTCTGCGTGG
>NZ_CANG01000369.1:0-220 GCF_000309315.1 Sedimentibacter sp. B4 | reverse complement strand
GTGCCGGCGGGCATACTGGGTGACCGTGCCGACCGAGCGCTGCCGCGCTGCCGAGTGGTCCGTCCCGGATTCCCCGCGAGATCTGGGTGCTGATCGCCGCGGCGTTCGTGATCGCCGTCGGGTACGGCCTGATCACCCCGGTGCTTCCGTCCTTCGCGCAGAGCTTCGGGGTCGGCGCCTTCGCGTCCAGCGTGGTGGTCAGCGCGTTCGCGTTCTTCCG
>NZ_CANG01000370.1:0-221 GCF_000309315.1 Sedimentibacter sp. B4 | reverse complement strand
AAGGGCTCCGCGTGCAGGATGGTCAGGCTGGTCACCGCGCGGGTGAGACAGACATAGAGGCGGCGCAGGCCGGTGAGATGGTCGGGCTCGTCGGCGACGAGACGGGCGGGCTCGAGCAGCAGGACGTGGTCGAACTCCAGTCCCTTGGCAAGCACGGCGTCCACGACCTCGACCCGGACGAACTGGTCGGGATCGGCCGCGTCGTCGCCGAGGACGCGGTG
>NZ_CANG01000371.1:0-219 GCF_000309315.1 Sedimentibacter sp. B4 | reverse complement strand
ATCACCATCAACATCGACGTCGTCGGCACGAAGGACTACTGGACCAAGATGCAGACCGCCGTGTCGGCCGGCTCTGGACCCGACGTGTTCTGGATGAACGGCCCGAACTTCGCCCTCTACGCCTCGAACGGCACCCTGGCCCCGCTTGACAGCAGCCTGGTCGACACATCGAACTACCCGAAGGCCCTCGTCGATCTCTACTCGCTCGATGGCAAGCTC
>NZ_CANG01000372.1:0-237 GCF_000309315.1 Sedimentibacter sp. B4 | reverse complement strand
TCGTGATCTTGACCTTGTCGCCGGCCTTCAGGAACCGGACCACGTGACCCTTCTTGGTCTCGTAGTCGTGGCTGTCGATCTTCGGCCGGAGCTTCATCTCCTTGATCACCGTGTTGGTCTGGTTGCGCCGCGACTCGCGTGCCTTCTGCGCCGCCTCGTACTTGAACTTGCCGTAATCCATCAACTTCGCCACCGGCGGCCGCGCCATCGGAGCCACCTCGACCAGGTCGAGGTCTG
>NZ_CANG01000373.1:0-228 GCF_000309315.1 Sedimentibacter sp. B4 | reverse complement strand
TGGTGGCCCACGGATAGAACTTGGCGGCCTTCAGCTTCTTGATCACCAGAAGCGCGCAACTGCCGGACGACCCCGGACCGACGGTCTTGTCGATGCAGCCCTTGAACTCCTTCTTGGTCTTCTTGCTCAACGCGTCCCAGGGGTCCGTGGGCGTGGGCTTCGGAGTCGGGGGGATCGTGGACGGCGGCGTGGGTGCGATCGGGGGCGAGGACGGGATCACGCTGGGCG
>NZ_CANG01000374.1:0-230 GCF_000309315.1 Sedimentibacter sp. B4 | reverse complement strand
TGACCCCGTCCCCGAGCAGGTAGGAAGCGATCATGTGGTTCCAGCCGCAGTCGGTGCACACCTCGACGACGCGGACGGTGAACTCGCCGTACTCGTTCTCCATCTCGTTCAGCTCCGAGGTGGACCTGATCCGTCCGGAGTACTGGCCGAGCTGGTCGCCGAACACGTAGTTCAGGTTGGTCAGGCGGGGTGCCGCGCAGATCGGGCAGTGCACCGTCGATTCCTCACCG
>NZ_CANG01000375.1:0-615 GCF_000309315.1 Sedimentibacter sp. B4 | reverse complement strand
TCCTGCCCGCCAGTGGCGGCGTCCTACTCGCCACGCCGCTGCGGACCGTCCTCGATGTGGCCGTCGGTGACACGATCGAGGTGGACGCCGGCAGCGGGCATACCGCGCGGCTGAGGGTGGCGGGCTTCACCGAGGAACCCCTGGGAGCCTTCGGCTACGCGCCCTTGCGACCGTGTCCACGCTCACCGGGCAGACCGGCTCCACGGTGACGGTGAGTAGCGCCCTGGTGCGCTTCGAGCCCGGAGCGGATCGTGCAGCCGTGCTCACCCGGCTTACCGGCGTGGAAGGCGTGGCGGTCGCGCTGGACGCTCGCGAGCTCTACGACCTCGCCCAGAAGTTCATGGGCCTGTTCTACGTCTTCGCCGGCGTGATGCTGGCCCTGGGCGCAGTCATGGCGTTCGCGCTGATCTTCGTCACGATGACGACCAATGTCTCCGAGCGGGCGGTGGAGTTGGCGTCCCTGCGCACGCTGGGAATGTCACGACCGAGGGTGTCCCGGCTGGTCACGGCGGAGAACCTGATCCTGATCATGGTCGGGCTGATCCCCGGGCTGGCTCTGGGCTATGCCACTGCGGCGGCCTTCATGTCGTCGTTCTCCTCCGACCTGTTCCAGTT
>NZ_CANG01000376.1:0-241 GCF_000309315.1 Sedimentibacter sp. B4 | reverse complement strand
AATATCAGAGCCGGTTTCTGACTCGGGTCTTATTTGATCGTGACTCACCGGTGAGTATGCCGACCGAGCCGATGGCTTCCGAGAGGGTGAAGAGGCTGTTCGGAAACAGAGCCCACTACTGGGCGATGAGGCACCTTCCTTTTACGAGCAGATCCTTGGCTCCGTTCAGGACTATCAGCGCCACTAGCCGCAACTGGAGGCCGACCCGCGTTGGTCAGTCGCCCGACTCGAGCGCGAAGTA
>NZ_CANG01000377.1:0-217 GCF_000309315.1 Sedimentibacter sp. B4 | reverse complement strand
ACCACCCTGATCCTCGTGCTCGCTGCGAACACTGCCTTCAACGGCTTCCCGATCCTCGCGTCCATCCTTGCCGAGGACCGTTTCCTGCCCAAGCAGCTGGGACGCCGCGGCGATCGCCTGGTGTTCAGCAACGGGATCCTGATCCTGGCCTCGATCGCGGCACTGCTGATCGTCGCCTTCAACGGCTCGGTGACCCGGCTGATCCAGCTGTACATCC
>NZ_CANG01000378.1:0-252 GCF_000309315.1 Sedimentibacter sp. B4 | reverse complement strand
CGGTGTGGGAGCCGAGCTCGGCGATGCGTCCGTCGATCACCACGGCGATCCGGTCGGCGTCATGGGCGGTGTGCAGCCGGTGCGCGATCGCGATCACCGTCCTGTCCTCCATCAGCGCGGCCATCGAACCCTCCAGGTGGCGGGCCGTGCGCGGGTCGATCAGGGACGTCGCCTCGTCCAGCACCAGGGTGTGCGGGTCGGCCACCATCAACCGGGCCAGCGCCACCTGCTGGGCCTGCGCCGGGGTCAGGT
>NZ_CANG01000379.1:0-230 GCF_000309315.1 Sedimentibacter sp. B4 | reverse complement strand
TGATCGACGCCTACCGGGACGCACTGGCCGGGCTGCCGTGGGCCTCTCGAGGGCTGGACGTCGACAACGACCTGTTCGCGCTGCTGCGCTCCGGTACCGACGAGCCGGACGCGGTGGCCGTGGTCTGCGGCACCGGGATGAATGCCGTCGGGGTGCGCGCGGACGGGGCCCGGGTCCGGTTCCTCGCGGTCGGGCCCATCTCGGGAGACTGGGGTGGCGGCGGCGGGCTA
>NZ_CANG01000380.1:0-434 GCF_000309315.1 Sedimentibacter sp. B4 | reverse complement strand
CGCGCCTCGATCCGGCCGAGCTCGCGGCGGACGTCGTCGTCCCACTCCTCGACGGGTTGGAACACGGCGATGGCGTCGTAGCCCCAATCGTGCAGTCGCTCGGCCTTCTCGGTGAGGGATGCTCCGGGAACCATCGGGCTCGAGCAGCAGATAAGCATTGCGGATCCTTCCATCATTGAGGTGCTCGGTCGGCGGCGGTGGCCCCCGACCCGTAGAGGCGACGCAGGGTGTCGTCGAAAGCTGTGTACCTTCCGGTGCGCTGCGCGTGGTCACGGGGGTAGAAAACAAGGCTGGGCGGCTGGTGGAGTCGGCCGGCGTCCTCGATGGAGTCGATGACGCCGGCGGCGACGAGGGCCAGCGCCGCCGCGCCCCGGCACGCCGCCTCAGGTTCTGCCGAGGTGTGGAGGTCCAGGCCACAGACGTCGGCCTTGAGC
>NZ_CANG01000381.1:0-305 GCF_000309315.1 Sedimentibacter sp. B4 | reverse complement strand
AGCCCTCACCGCGGTCTGCCTCGTGCTGGGGACCTTCCTGTACGCCCGGTCGGAGAAGAATCGCTGACGCCGAGGGTTCGACTGGCGTTCATGGTGCTGTCAGGTGGGCGAGCTAGCCTTGGCAGCAATATGAAGAACAGTGAACTGGCGGCCTGGAGGCCGCGAGTGGTGGCACTGGATATCGACGGGACGCTCGTCGATCACGAGGGAGTGCTACCCAACGAAGTACGCCGATCGGTTCGGCGAGTCACGGCGGCCGGGGTTCCGGTCGTCCTCACGACGGGACGCAGCTGGCATGCCACGCG
>NZ_CANG01000382.1:0-344 GCF_000309315.1 Sedimentibacter sp. B4 | reverse complement strand
GCTGTCCGCCATGGGGGGCAAAGACAACCCCATGGGCATCGTGCTCGGTCTGGCCATGATCGCAGCTGCTGTAGTGGTGTTCCGCGGCAAAGGGGCGGCGGCCGCCATCGACACCTGGGAGGCTATGCAGAACAAGCGTAGGGAGGATGCGGAGAAGCGCGCAGAGGACGAGAAGGCAGAGCGCAGGAAAGCGAGGACCGACTTCGTCGCGACGATCCTTGGACGTACCCCAAAGCCTACGAGCAGCGGCAACGACTCCGTCGCCACCGCGCAGATCAACGCCATCGCCAACCCGGAGACGGCTAGGTCGATTCAGAACCTCCAGAACCTCCTCTACACACAAG
>NZ_CANG01000383.1:0-241 GCF_000309315.1 Sedimentibacter sp. B4 | reverse complement strand
TGCAGCCCTGGGTGAACACCACGAACCGGTTGCCCGGGCCGTCCACCGCGGAGAACTCGATGGTGTTGTTGACGAGTCCCGTGGTGCCGGCCGGCACCACCCGCCCGGACCGGGCCTCAGCCAACGTGCGGGCTCAGCTCGGCTGCGATCACACGCTTGATCGCGCGGGTCGTCACCGTGTGGTTGATCTCTGCCGTGGCGGCCAGGTAGTCGCTGGAGTGCCGGGCGCCGTGCTCCTCGA
>NZ_CANG01000384.1:0-351 GCF_000309315.1 Sedimentibacter sp. B4 | reverse complement strand
GCAGCACAGCGTGTACTGGGCCTGGCCCGGCGCGATCCGGTTCAGGTCGTTGGTCAGGCAGCTGTTCACGAACTCCTCGGCGCCGGCGCCGGTGACCCGAACCTTGCCGAGGTGGCTCACGTCGAACACCCCCACCGCGGTGCGTACCGCCCGGTGCTCGGCGACCACGCCGGAGTACTGCAGCGGCATCAGCCAGCCGCCGAACTCGGAGAACTTGGCGCCCAGGGCGACGTGGCGATCGTGCAGCGGCGAGTGGAGAGGTTCGGTCACGCGTCACAGCCTAATGGCGGTGCGCTACAGCGAGCGCCGCAGGATCCCGGCGAAGTCGTCGGCACTCACCGGGACGGGGTT
>NZ_CANG01000385.1:0-206 GCF_000309315.1 Sedimentibacter sp. B4 | reverse complement strand
CCGTGCCTGTTGACCGGCCTGAACGAGCTCGACGGCGAGCCGCTGCTCGACTACAAGCACGTGATCATGCTGATGCGCCTGCCTGCGTGAGCGGACAACGCTCCCCGAGGATTGCTCGAGTAAGGAAGCGGCCCGGACGGCTCACCAAGCGCCCGGGCCGGGTGCGGGAGGATTCGCGGTGTTCGTCACCCACCTGAGCCTTGCGG
>NZ_CANG01000386.1:0-215 GCF_000309315.1 Sedimentibacter sp. B4 | reverse complement strand
GGATCCATCAGACGCTGGACACCCAGGCGCGGCGGTACCCGCGTCCCGGGGGTCTGGAGGAACGGTTCGCCAGCCTGCTCCCTGAGGTGGAACTGGACGGGTTCGCCGACGTGATCGCGGTGCTGGCAGGTCGCGCCCTGACGCCGAAGGACCCGCCGCTGGTGGGCCTCGAACACCTCCACCAGCCGCTGGTCAGCGTACGCGAGCAGGCCGAG
>NZ_CANG01000387.1:0-246 GCF_000309315.1 Sedimentibacter sp. B4 | reverse complement strand
TCCTTGCGCAGCCGTACATGTCCTGCTCGCAGATCACGTACAGCTCCTTGTCCAGGTCGGCCAAGGTCTCGATCAGCGCGTGCATCTCGGGCAGTCCGGCCGGCGGCGCGACCGAGCAGCCGGAGAGGTTGGCCTTCACGAACGGCCAGTCCTCGTCGTGGGCCTTCTTGACCACGTCGGGATCCATCGCCTTGATGTGCACGTACTCGATCCGCTCGGGGTACTTCCGCGCGATCTCCATCGGGT
>NZ_CANG01000388.1:0-594 GCF_000309315.1 Sedimentibacter sp. B4 | reverse complement strand
GGGGGACATCAGGCACGCCCACGCTCGTAGTCGGTGATCGCCGCCACCTTGGGCGCACTTCGGGAGCCGGGGTCGAAGGACTCCTTGAGGTACTCCTCGAGGAGACATTTCGCCAGCTCCGGTCCGATGACCTGTGCGCCCATCGCGATCAGGTTGGCGTTGTTGCTCAGCTGTGCGCGCCGGGCCTGGTACACATCGGACACCAGCGCGCAGTAGGCGCCGGGAACCTTGTTGGCCGCGATCGAGACTCCGATTCCGGTGCCGCAGACCAGCACGCCGCGGTCGAGGCGGCCGGCCACGACCGCCTGGGCGACCACGATCGCGGTGTGGGCATAGATCGGGTCGTCCGAACCGAAGTCGACCACGTCGTGCCCGAGAGCGGACGCGCGGGCCATCAGCTCCTGGCGCAACTGCGTCGCGTTCGGGTCGGACCCGAAACCGAGAATCATGCGTTGAGCCTCACTCCCGGTCGAGTGGCCGTCGCCGCGGCCGCCATGAACCGCCGCTGGTAGCTCACCACGTGGCTCGCCGAGGTGAAGCGGGCCAGGTAGCTCGGCTCCGCGGTGATGACCAGCCGGTCGATCACGTCGGCGA
>NZ_CANG01000389.1:0-231 GCF_000309315.1 Sedimentibacter sp. B4 | reverse complement strand
ACGGCCGAACGCACCCGGACCGGCGAGCTGACCTCGATGGCCACCGACATCGTCTCGGGCCTGCGGATCCTGCGCGGCATCGGCGGCGAACGCACCTTCGGCAACAACTACGCCGCCCTGTCGCAGAAGGTGCGCCGGCTCGGCGTCGCCACCGGCACCTGGCAGGCGGTCACCGAGACGATCAGCGTGCTGCTGTCGGGCCTGTTGCTGGTCGCGCTGGTCTGGCTGGGT
>NZ_CANG01000390.1:0-234 GCF_000309315.1 Sedimentibacter sp. B4 | reverse complement strand
CGTTGCCGACGAAGTGACGGCACCAGATCGCCTTCACCTCGCCGACACGTCCCTCCTGGATCAGTCGGCGCATCAGCACGATCGCCGGAAGATGCCGCATGTTGTGGCTGACGTAGAGGCGGGAGCCGGTTCGGTAGGCGGTCTTGAGCACGTCGTCGGCGTCGGACAAGTTGATCGTCATCGGCTTCTCAAGGAACACTGCAACGCCGCGCTCGAGTACCGGGATCGCGACTC
>NZ_CANG01000391.1:0-492 GCF_000309315.1 Sedimentibacter sp. B4 | reverse complement strand
CCGTCCCCGTGCAGCCGGACGTCGGCCAGCTCGAGCTTCGAGGCGGTGCCGGTGACGTGCCCCGCGACCGGAATGCTGCGGGTCTCGCCGGCCTCGACCGAGACCGCGAACGACCCGGCGGTCAGCCGTGGCCGCGGCGTCACCCGGACGGTGAGCTGCTTGGTGGCGGTCTCGCCCCGGGTGTCGGCGAGCGTGACCTCGACGGCCACCTTCGTCACCTCGGTGGCGGACGGGTCGTGGTGCTGCACCACGACCTCACCCTCCGGGGTGGCGGCAACCGAGACCGCGCGGCTCGCCGACTTCGCGCCCAGCACGAGCAGTGGGTCGCCGTCCGGGTCGACCCAGCCGTTCAGCACCGGTACCGCCAGCGTTCCGCCCGGCGCGACCTCCGGCGCGGGCCAGTCCGCCAGGCAGTCGTTCGGGCACCAGGTGGGCGGCTGGTTCGTCGAGTCGTCGGACACGGTGAGCGTGACGGTGGCCGGGTGGGAGTAG
>NZ_CANG01000392.1:0-230 GCF_000309315.1 Sedimentibacter sp. B4 | reverse complement strand
CGACTACCGCAACCTTGCTCGCGCAGCGGGGAAACAGCTAAACCTCCTGTTCGTTGCGCATCGCCGCGAAATCCTCCAGCAGTCTCTGCGCACCTACAGAGAAGCCCTGGTCGACGCCAACTTCGGCGAGCTCTACGTCGACGGCAGCCGACCCGAGCGGTGGCATCACGTGTTCGCGAGCGTCCAGGCGCTAAGCCTGTACGGCGTCGAGAACATACCGGCAGACCACT
>NZ_CANG01000393.1:0-240 GCF_000309315.1 Sedimentibacter sp. B4 | reverse complement strand
CCTCGACGTCGGTGAGCACGAGCGCGATCCAGCCGCCGGTCTCCACCACGCCGAGCAGCCGCGGCACCGGCAGGTGCCGGGGCAGAAGGGGCAGGATGCGGGACTCTGCGCGGTGGATGTGGTGCGCGTCGGGATCCGCCGTCTCCGCCACGGCCTTGGCGAACGCCCTGCTGCCGTCCGCGATGACCAGGCGGTCGGCGCTGCCGGGGGAGAAGCCGCCGGACTGCGAGCGGGCGTCCA
>NZ_CANG01000394.1:0-241 GCF_000309315.1 Sedimentibacter sp. B4 | reverse complement strand
ACCGTCTTCTCCCTGCCGTGGGCGCGCCTCGACGCCGGGGTCCCGATCGGTCCGCTGCTGCGGGAGGCGGGATTCCGGGTGGCGGCGCTCGCCCTGCGGGACGACGCAGTGGATCTGGCCACGTTCGCGGGCTCGTTGGGTCCGGACGACCGGCTGGCGGTTCTGCTCGGCACCGAGGGTCACGGGCTGAGCCGGAGCTGGGTGGCGTCCGCGGACGCCGTGGTGCGGATCCCGATGCGGA
>NZ_CANG01000395.1:0-207 GCF_000309315.1 Sedimentibacter sp. B4 | reverse complement strand
GGTGTGCTCGTAGACGTCCTTGTGCCGATTGTGCTCGTCGCGCTCCATCTTCAGCGCCGGCAACTCGGGCAACACGATCTCGGCCAGCCCGGTGTCCACCAGCAGGTTCAATCCGGGACGCGGGTTGTCGGTGAGCAGCAGCTTCACCAGTTCGTCCCGGATCCGCTCGGCGGAGACGATCGTGATCCGGGACGCCATCCCGGTCAT
>NZ_CANG01000396.1:0-270 GCF_000309315.1 Sedimentibacter sp. B4 | reverse complement strand
GTGAAATCTGGGGAGCGCGTCCCTGGGTCGACGCGCGCGCCGGATACCCCCTAGGGTATAGTGGTTGATCGGCGATGCTGCCGACAGAAGGAGAAGCACATGGCAGAGGTCCTCATCCTCGGAGCGGGTGTATCCGGCCACACCGCCGCACTGCACCTGCGGCGACTGCTGGGGAGCCAGCACAAGGTGACCGTCGTGTCGCCGAACTCCCAGTGGAACTGGATCCCCTCGAACATCTGGGTGGGCGTGGGCGAGATGGCAAAGAAGGAT
>NZ_CANG01000397.1:0-241 GCF_000309315.1 Sedimentibacter sp. B4 | reverse complement strand
GACGAGGGCTGGACGCGCGAGGTGAACGTCCATCAGTTGCTCGCCCGTTGGCCCGCGCTGGTCGGACCGGTGAACGCCGCGCATTCCCAGCCGGTGGGGTACGCCGACACCGTTCTCACCGTCCGTGCCGAGTCGTCCACCTGGGCCACCTCGCTGCGCACGATCGCCCCACAACTGGTGGCTGTGCTCAACGATCAACTCGGCCAGGGGACGGTGACCCGGGTGGTCGTGATCGGCCCCA
>NZ_CANG01000398.1:0-208 GCF_000309315.1 Sedimentibacter sp. B4 | reverse complement strand
CGGCCCCTTGGAGAGATCCGTGTTGGGGTCTTCGAAGTCCATGATCCTGACCGCGCCGACGTAGTGATTACCCGGCGTGTAGGTGTAGGTCCGCTTCTTCCAGTCGACGCCGTGGCCGGTGAGCAGGCGTGCCGAGTTCAGCACGTCGTCCTCGGTGTAGTTGCCCACGCCGACGGTGTGGAGTTCGAGCAGTTCCCGTCCGAGGTTC
>NZ_CANG01000399.1:0-207 GCF_000309315.1 Sedimentibacter sp. B4 | reverse complement strand
TCCCAACGAGAACGTCGAGTACCTGCGCTCTTACCTCGACTACGCCGAGCGGGGCATGCCTGCCCTCGCCATCAATCTCGGTTCGAGCAACGAGAGCCCTGACAGTCCGTTCGAAGAGTCAGTTCTGGGGGTCCTTACCCGGTGGGGCTACTCGGTCGAACCGCAGGTGGGGTCGGCCGGCTACCGCATCGACATCGGGGTCCGCCA
>NZ_CANG01000400.1:0-239 GCF_000309315.1 Sedimentibacter sp. B4 | reverse complement strand
TTCGAGCATGACGGCGATCCGGATGTCGAGTGCCTTGCTGGCGGATGCCCAGCGTCCGGGCTCTCCCTGCTTTCGAGGCTTCTGCGCACCGGTGGCGTTGATCTGTCCCAGGCAGGCGACACGGTCGTCCCTGCCATCCTTGTGCTTCGGGCTTTGGGATATGTGATTGAACAGGTTGGTGGCAGGTTCAGCGCAACCGATGGCTCGGCAAGGTTCTCCGCCGAGGACCCTGTTGCAGT
>NZ_CANG01000401.1:0-352 GCF_000309315.1 Sedimentibacter sp. B4 | reverse complement strand
CGGCTGGAGGGCTACGGGGGTGGCTCCAGCGCTATCACGGAGGTGCGCGGCTGATCACCCCGAGTGCGTTCGAGCCCCCGATCGCGATGCGGGAGAGGACGAACTCGGAGGGCAAGCGGGCGATCGCAGCGGTGGTGGCCGGCCTGATCGAGGATGGGGAGACGGTGATCCTCGATGGCGGGTCCACGGGCATCGCCGTGGCCGCAGCACTCGAAGGAGGCACATCACGGTGTGTCCGCTCTCACTTCGCGTCGCGTGGGCTTTCGAGAAGTCGACCACGGTGGAGTTGCTGCTGTCACCAGGCTCAGTGCGGCGGGGCGAGCTGAGCCTGAGAGGTGCCGAGACCGTCGAA
>NZ_CANG01000402.1:0-256 GCF_000309315.1 Sedimentibacter sp. B4 | reverse complement strand
GTCGACGCGCTGCACGGTGGTACGGCGCTACCCGAGTTCGACGCGCTGGTCATCGACGAGGCGCACGAACTGGTCAGTCGGGTCACCGGGGCGGCGTCGGTCGAACTCAGCCCGCGCAGGTGGAGCGGGTCGCCCGGCGCTGCCTGAGCTGGCTGAGTGACGACGTGGGCGTGGAGTTCCTGGACGCCGGCGACGCGCTGCAGCTGGGTCTGGATGCCGCGGAGGTGGGTCGGGTGACCGATCCGGACGGCGAGCT
>NZ_CANG01000403.1:0-233 GCF_000309315.1 Sedimentibacter sp. B4 | reverse complement strand
CGTCCTCGGCCCGCGTGCAGGCCACGAACGCGGACGGCCGGTCCCGCGACGCCCGCATGTTCGACCTGGTCATCTGGGCCAACTACGTCCAGGCGGTCGCGGAGAACAAGACCCAGCTCGCCGACTACATCGAGGCCCGGTTCACACCGGACTTCGCGGCCGCCTTCAAGGCCTGGGACGCGGCCGGCCGGGTCGAGGCGTCCCCGTTCGCCAACCCGGCCTACGTTCCGACC
>NZ_CANG01000404.1:0-241 GCF_000309315.1 Sedimentibacter sp. B4 | reverse complement strand
CCGCCTTGCCGAGCACGGTCAGGTCGGGCCGGACGCCGAAGTAGCCCTGCGCCCCGCCCATGCCGAGGCGGAAACCGGTGACGACCTCGTCGAAGATCAGCAGGGCCTTGAACTCGTCGCAGAGCTCGCGGATCTTCTCGTTGTAGTCGTGGGGCACCGGACGCGTCCCGCTCTCGGGCCCGACCGGCTCGACGATCACCGCGGCCGTGCCGCCGCGCAGCCGGTTCTCGATCAGCTTGCG
>NZ_CANG01000405.1:0-236 GCF_000309315.1 Sedimentibacter sp. B4 | reverse complement strand
ACCCGCGTAGGCGAGCCCCAGCAGCGGCCACAGCGACGGGATGCCCGCGCTCAGCTTCGCGACCTGGTCGACATCCATGCTCGGGAAGAGCAGAGGGCGTTGGCGAGCAGATCCGGCTGGGCGAACAGGACGCGGCCCACTCCGCTGAGGCCGAGGACGTTGCCGAGCACCCAGGTGAGCCCGAGCATGCCGAGCAGGAGCCCGGCGATCACGAGCACCACGACGAGGACCAGCCA
>NZ_CANG01000406.1:0-241 GCF_000309315.1 Sedimentibacter sp. B4 | reverse complement strand
GATGTCGCCAAGTACGTCGCCTGGCGGCGAAACGTCCCGCTGTTCCAGATCCCTACGTCGATGTCGGTGAACGCCCCGTTCGCCCATCGTGCGGCGGTGCGCGACGAGGGAGTGCTGCGGTACGTCGGCTGGAAGGTGCCGGAGGTCGTGTGGGTCGACTACGACGTCATCAAGTCCGCGCCCGAGTTCATGAACCGCTCCAGCGTCGGCGACATCGTCTGCTACTACACCGGGCACTGGA
>NZ_CANG01000407.1:0-241 GCF_000309315.1 Sedimentibacter sp. B4 | reverse complement strand
GGCCACCCTGCTGAAGGACGGCAGGGAGAGCCTGGTCCCGATCGACTTCCTCAAGGTCGGGGACACGTTCGTGGTGAAGCCGGGGGAGAAGGTCGCCACCGACGGCGAGGTGGTCGAGGGCTTCTCCGCGGTCGACAACTCCCTGGTCACCGGCGAGTCCGTGCCGGTCGACGTGGTTGCGGGGGACGCCGTGATCGGCGCCACCCTGAACACCACCGGACGCATCGTCGTGCGCGCCACA
>NZ_CANG01000408.1:0-267 GCF_000309315.1 Sedimentibacter sp. B4 | reverse complement strand
TGATGCCGGCCGACTACCGCGACCGGGTCGAGCAGCTCGCCGATGTCGTCGGCATGCGCGACTCGCTGTTCACGAAGGTGGGCAAGCTGTCGGGTGGGATGGCCCGCAAGTTCGAGGTCGTCCGCTCCCTGGTGCACACCCCGCACGTCCTGTTCCTCGACGAGCCGACCCAGGGCCTGGACGCGGTCGCGCGCCACGACCTGTGGGACTACCTCGACCGCGTCCGCCGCGACTGGGGTACGACCGTGTTCCTGACCACCCACTACA
>NZ_CANG01000409.1:0-388 GCF_000309315.1 Sedimentibacter sp. B4 | reverse complement strand
GAGCACAATTGAGCCAGCCACACCGAGTCCGGCCGAGGCCACGATGCCTTCGGCTGTGATGCGGCGCAACGCGTCATCGACACGAACCAGTTCGGCGTCCGACCCGTCCCGGGGGCGGCGCCCGACCATGACCAAGGCCGCGATGACAGTGAGTGCAAGCATGGCCATCGCAAACGCCATGGGGACCGTGTAGAACGAGCCAGGGAACGGGGTCGAGCTGCGCTCGGAGAACTCTTGGGTGGTGGTGCCCTCGACCCATACCGTCGTCGAGCACACAGTCCTGAGTGCACGTCCGGTACGCCCAAGATCATCGGGAGACGCAGCGTACGTCGTGTACCCGGCGGCCAGTGCGACCAGGCCGACCATTGCGACGACCATCGAGACGGAA
>NZ_CANG01000410.1:0-213 GCF_000309315.1 Sedimentibacter sp. B4 | reverse complement strand
TCTTCGCCGGGTTCTCCGCCGACGCGCTGGCCGACCGGATCGACGACTCCGAGTCGAAGGTGGTGATCACGGCCGACGGGTCGTGGGTGAACGGCGGCATCTTCAAGCTGAAGGACATCGTCGACGAGGCGATCCGGTTCTCCCCGTCCGTGGAGAACGTGATCGTGGTCAAGCGCACCGGGCACGAGGTGACCATGGACCCGCTGCGCGACC
>NZ_CANG01000411.1:0-241 GCF_000309315.1 Sedimentibacter sp. B4 | reverse complement strand
CGCCGCGCCGACCGATGTCGCGCCCGCCCGTCCGGGGATCGAGGAACGGCTGGCCGCCCTGATCCGCATCCCGACGGTCTCCGCGGAGCGTGCCGAGACCGGGGACGGCCCGTTCGAGGAACTGATCGCCCTGCTCGCCGAGCAGTACCCGCTCGTCCACGAGCGCCTCACCTGCGAGCGGATCGGGGGCTCGGGGCTCGTCTACACCTGGACCGGCGGGTCCGGGGCCGACCCCGTCGTG
>NZ_CANG01000412.1:0-241 GCF_000309315.1 Sedimentibacter sp. B4 | reverse complement strand
CTCCGATGTTCATCACGAGGTCGACCGCGGTGCAGCCAAGGGCCACCGCCTCCTCCACCTCACGCATCTTCACCGTGACGCTCGCCGATCCGAAGGGAAAGGCCACGCCGGTGGCGACGAGAACATCCGTGCCCGCGAGTTCCTCCCGCACAACGGGAGTCCAGTAGGTCGAAGAAGAGTAGAACGCCGCACAGTTGTAGGCGACAGCCTCACGACAACCGGAGCGAATCGACTCCTCGGA
>NZ_CANG01000413.1:0-423 GCF_000309315.1 Sedimentibacter sp. B4 | reverse complement strand
CCGAAGCAGAGCTCGGAGCGCAACCTGAACCCGAAGGACATCGTCCACGAGTGGGTGGAGCGGATCCGGGGGCAGGTGAGCCGTTTCGTGGACTTCGACGGCCCGGCCGGCGCGGTCGTCGTGAACAACTACGACTGGACCTCGGAGCTTTCCACCCTCGACTTCCTGCGCGGAATCGGCAAGCACTTCAGCGTGAACCGAATGCTCGACCGCGAGGTCGTCCGGGCCAGGCTGGAATCCGGCATCTCGTTCACCGAGTTCTCCTACGTCCTGCTCCAGTCGCTCGACTACCTGGAGCTGTACCGGCGCCACGGGGTCACTCTCCAGACCGGAGGTTCTGACCAGTGGGGCAACATCACGGCAGGGGTCGAGCTGATCCGGCGGGCCGAGGGCGCACGCGTGCACGCCCTCGCGACGCCGCTG
>NZ_CANG01000414.1:0-248 GCF_000309315.1 Sedimentibacter sp. B4 | reverse complement strand
TGCCCGGCAGGTAGCCCAACCGCTCCCCTGCCTCGATCGCCGGGCGGGTGAGGATGATCCGGTTCACCTCCTTGGCCTGCAGGGCCTGCACAGCCTTGGCGACGGCCAGGTAGGTCTTGCCGGTGCCGGCCGGCCCGATACCGAAAACGACGGTGTGGGCGTCGATCGCGTCCACGTAGCGCTTCTGGTTCAGGGTCTTCGGACGGATCGTCCGGCCACGGCTGGAGAGGATGTTCTGGGTGAGCACC
>NZ_CANG01000415.1:0-306 GCF_000309315.1 Sedimentibacter sp. B4 | reverse complement strand
CTGAGCCTGCCCTACGACCCGACCCTCGACCTGGAGGACCCAGCCACGCTGCGCGCGGTCTTCTACGGCCTCGGCTCGGACGGCACCGTGGGCGCGAACAAGAACTCGGTCAAGATCATCGGCGCGATCGAGAACACCTACGCGCAGGGCTACTACGTCTACGACTCCAAGAAGTCCGGCTCCCGCACGGTGTCGCACCTGCGCTTCGGGCCGCACCCGATCGAGGCGCCCTACCTGGTCAGCCAGGCCGGCTTCATCGGCTGCCACCAGTGGTCGATCCTGGAGCGGGTGGACGTGCTCGAGTTA
>NZ_CANG01000416.1:0-241 GCF_000309315.1 Sedimentibacter sp. B4 | reverse complement strand
ACAGTCCGACCACGAACACGAGGTTCGGCAGGGCGTAGAGCAGGCCCTTCCATGACCTCTTCTGCCGGGCGGCAGGCTTCTGGCCCGGGGCGGACCTTCCGGCGCGCGCGATCGCCGATGGTGCCGTCGTCATTGCGAACCTTCTCTCAGGGTGCGGGCCACGCCCGGCCATCGGGCGCCCTGACCGGGCGCCCGATGGCCGAGGATCACTGTTGACCGAGGATCTCGGTGATCTTCGCGA
>NZ_CANG01000417.1:0-241 GCF_000309315.1 Sedimentibacter sp. B4 | reverse complement strand
CACGAGCGATCCGAGGTCGATCCGGGTCACCTCGTCGCCGAGCTCCACCTCCTCGGAGTCGAACGGTCCGTCGGCGCGCCAGTCCACCTCATCGGCGTCCTCCGCATCGTCGGCCTCGTCCTCCGCCACCTCGATCTCGGCCTCGGCAAGGACGGCCTCGTCAATCTCGGTGTCGCCCGAGGCCTCCTCCCCGACACTCTCGTCGAGGTCCACCTCGTGCTCGCCGGCGTCCTCTCCGACG
>NZ_CANG01000418.1:0-203 GCF_000309315.1 Sedimentibacter sp. B4 | reverse complement strand
AGCGTCTGGGCCTTGTTCTTGCCCTGGAGAGCGCCGTAATGGCGCTCGTTGAGCCGCCAGGACCGCTTCACCGGGATCCAGTGGCGATCGCAGCCGTCCAGCGCGAGGTACGCGGTGTGGATGGCGCGACGCAACACGGAGGTGTGTACGACATCGGGCAACAGACCCTCGGCCTTGAGCAGCTCCGCGCCGCGCTTGGCCTC
>NZ_CANG01000419.1:0-199 GCF_000309315.1 Sedimentibacter sp. B4 | reverse complement strand
GAACGCGGGCCAGGTCCCGCTCGCAGACTGGTCGGTGTCCTACACCGCCGGCAACGTGGCCAGCCTGTTCGGCGTCACGACGTCGTACAAGAAGCTGCTCGCCTCGCCGCCGTCCGACGCGGTCCTGACCGGGGTCAGCGTGACCGCGCCCGCGAAGGTGACCTACGCGGTCGGGGAGAAACTGAGCACCAAGGGCCTG
>NZ_CANG01000420.1:0-230 GCF_000309315.1 Sedimentibacter sp. B4 | reverse complement strand
GGGTGTCGTTGATCAGGTCGCCGAACAGGTCGTTGCGGCCGGTGACCGTGAACGGGTTGGCCGAGGCGGGCGCGACGTCCGGCACCGGCTTCGTGCCGAACAGCCACCACGCGAGCGCGATGCCGGCAGCAACCACCAGCAGGGTCGCCCAGCCGATCGGGCCGGGCACCAGCGACGTCTCCTGGACGTGCGCACCGGTCGCCGGCTCCAGCCATTCCTGGATCCAGTTG
>NZ_CANG01000421.1:0-222 GCF_000309315.1 Sedimentibacter sp. B4 | reverse complement strand
CAGGGCAAGTCCTGCTGCTGCTTGGGCCTTCATCGCGGTGGTCATCATCGTGTACTTCGCCGTCTCCGGCATCCCGGCCTGGCAGATCGCGGTGATCATCCTGTTCTCGCTGATCGGCATGGCGGGCTCCTTCGGCGTCGCCTGGTTCGGCATCCGGATCAACACCTTCGCGAACTCGCGCACCTCTCACGCAGCACTCAAGGGCGAGAAGTGGGCCGTCCA
>NZ_CANG01000422.1:0-241 GCF_000309315.1 Sedimentibacter sp. B4 | reverse complement strand
ACCGTAGCCAGACCAAGCCCGATCAGGACGAGCAGCACGATCGCCCCGGCGAGCGGGTCGAGGCTGGACGCCCAGCCGGTGAGCCCGCCGGCGACGACGAGCACCAGCCAGAACAGGGCGAACAGCAGGTAGAGCCCGGTGCGGACCTTGCGTGGGTCGAGCCAGAAGCTGACCAGGAAGACCGCGACCGGCAGCAGGGCGGTCACCGGCACGACGCGTCCCGGTTCACTGCCCGACGGTG
>NZ_CANG01000423.1:0-225 GCF_000309315.1 Sedimentibacter sp. B4 | reverse complement strand
GCGGCTGCTCGCCGAGCGCTGTGCCCCGCACCAGGTCGTCACGTCGAGTGAGCACTGGGTGGACGTCATGAGCGCGGACGCCAACAAGGGGTCGGCGCTGGAGTCGCTGCAGCGGGAGCTCGGCATCACGCCGGAGCAGACGGTCGTGTTCGGCGACTACCTGAACGACCTGGAGATGCTCGCGGACGCACCGCACTCCTTCGCGATGGCCAACGCCCACCCCGA
>NZ_CANG01000424.1:0-369 GCF_000309315.1 Sedimentibacter sp. B4 | reverse complement strand
TCCGCTCCCGGAACCTGGATCCAGGAGTCGTGGCGCCAGATCGACGTCGAGCTGAACCGGCGCTACGACCTGATCCCGAACCTCGTCGAGACGGTGCGCGCCTACGCCGCCCACGAGCGCAACACCCTGGAGGGGGTCACCCGGCTGCGCAACCAGGCCGCGGCACTCGCCCAGGCCGGCGGGGGTGCGGTGACCCAGGAGCGGGCCCAGGCGGAGGAGGCGCTGAGCGGCGCCGTCCGCAACCTGCTGGTCAGCGTCGAGGCCTACCCCGAGCTGAAGAGCAACGTGAACTTCCTCGAGCTGCAGCGCGAGCTGACCGCAACGGAGGACCGGATCGCGGCCGGCCGGCGGTTCTACAACGCCAACGTG
>NZ_CANG01000425.1:0-202 GCF_000309315.1 Sedimentibacter sp. B4 | reverse complement strand
CGGACGCCAACACCTGATCAGTGGTCAGGATCTTGGGCTGCTCGTTGGCGATGTCGATGCCCTCTTCGGCCATCGCGAGGACGGCCATCGGGTTGACCGCATCGGCGGGCGTGGAGCCGGCCGACAGCACCTCGATCCGGCCCTCACCGAGGTGGCGTAGGTAGCCGGCGGCCATCTGGGAACGGCCGGCGTTGTGAATGCA
>NZ_CANG01000426.1:0-669 GCF_000309315.1 Sedimentibacter sp. B4 | reverse complement strand
TACCGGTCCACCGGTCTGATCTAGAGTGCTGGAAAGGAACTCTCGCAATGACTGAACAAGAAGCCGACTATCTCGATGGCGTCTCGCCGACTGGGCAGAACGCCCTACTCACAGCCCTCATTGCACTCCTCGCCGACCAGCGGGAAGCTGACAGCGAGCGTACGGCAAAGCGCAAGACGGAGGTGCTCTTGGCTGATGCAGGCTTGCGCCCCGCACAAATCGGTCCGATCCTAGGCAAGAAGCCCGACACCGTCAGGGTTGCGATCACTCGCGCCCGTCAAGCCGCCGCAAAGGATGGCCGAAAGCGCAACTCGAACTCGGGCGACGATTCCTCAGATGGCTGAGAGCCTGGAGCTTTTCACCGAGATTGCGGCCATGCGGAACCAGCTAGAGGATGTCTCGGCCGTGACCGCGGCCTTGCTTCGCGCGGGTTCGGGCTCCTTTGTCGCGGACACCATGGCCTATCTCATCAAGGATGAAGTTGCCCGACTGATCTTCTTGCTGTCCGACGGCAAAGTCTCGCAGGCCGAAATTGTGGCCACCCTCAAAGAAAGAGGGATTCGGGGAGGGAGTTCCAGAGGAGTGAGTGAACGACTGGGAGTCTTGACGCACGATCATCACCTCCTCTCTCTAGATCATCGCACTGGCAACAGGAAGGTGTACCGCAAG
>NZ_CANG01000427.1:0-416 GCF_000309315.1 Sedimentibacter sp. B4 | reverse complement strand
GTCGCTGTCGGGTTCGACGGCGAAGTCGCGGAAGTCCGGCATGATCAGGTCCTTCAGCAGCTGGCCCCCGTTCGCGACCGGGTTGGCCGACATCCGCCGCTCCCCGGCCGGACGCAACACGTCGAACCGGTCGTCGAGGGCCCCGCGCTCGTCGAACAGCTCCTCGGGCCGGTAGCTGGCCAGCCAGTCGGCCAGCACCTGCAGGTGCTCCTCGGAGTCCCGGGCGTTGGCCAAGGGCACCTGGTGGCTGCGCCAGTGGGCCTCGGTCTGCTTGCCGTCGACGCTCGCCGGTCCCGTCCAGCCCTTCGGGGTGCGGAACACGATCATCGGCCAGCGGGGCCGCTCGACGGCGTCGGCGTCGACGGACTCGGCGTCGGTCTTGATCGCAACGATCCGGTCCAGCACGTCGTCCAGCA
>NZ_CANG01000428.1:0-458 GCF_000309315.1 Sedimentibacter sp. B4 | reverse complement strand
ACCCGGTCCGGGTCGTCGTGCAGCGTTGCGTAGGCGCCGATCAGGTCGGCGCGGGAGTCGAACCGGGCCAGTTCGGTGAGCCACTCGCGCGCGAACTGGGCCTTCGCACGGTCCAGCTCGGCCTGCGTCGGTCCGGCCTCCGCGAGCCGTTCGATCTGGACCAGGGCGGCGCGGTGGGCCGCGTCGATGTCCTGCCCAGGCAGGGCCCGCACGTTGACGACGCCGAACGAGGTACCACCGATCAGCGGCATGGCGGACGCCCCGACACCCGCTGCCACCCGCTGGCTGCGGACCAGTTCCCGGTGCAGTCGCGACGTCTGCCCGCCGCCGAGCACGGACAGCGCGAGTTCGCAGGCGTCGAAGCCCGGGGTGTCCCGCGCCGGCAGTCGCCATGCGTAGTAGGTGGCCGCGGCGGGGACGCGTCCGGTCACCTCCCGGGTGGTGACCCCGGTGAGCGG
>NZ_CANG01000429.1:0-241 GCF_000309315.1 Sedimentibacter sp. B4 | reverse complement strand
CGGAAACGCCGGCCAGAACATCCTGCTCCGCCTCGGGTTCGCCACGGTCTACAACCTCTCCGGCGGCAACAACAACTACCAAACCCACCAACGCTCCAACCTGTAGGCCGGTCGCCACCCGCTTCGCCGCCCGCCTGCACCACGACCACCGACTTCTCGCCTTCCCCGACTTCTCGCCGTCCCCGACTTCTCGCCGTCCCCGACTTCTCGCCGTCCCCCGACTTCTCGCCGTCCCCGACTT
>NZ_CANG01000430.1:0-264 GCF_000309315.1 Sedimentibacter sp. B4 | reverse complement strand
CAGCCCTGGCTCCCTCGGTATGGATCGGACTCGGGCCAGTCGGGGTGGCCGCGCTGGCTCCGTTGGCCCTCGTCAAGGCCGGAACCCCCATCTGGGGCGAGGCGGCGGGCGCACTGGGTCTGGTCACCCAGATCACGAGCACCGCCATCTGGGGCTTCGGACTCTGGTGGCTCATGCTGGTCGCCGCCCTGCTCGTGCGCTACCACGGCAACGACGTGATCCCATTCCACCTCGGATGGTGGGCGTTCGTCTTCCCCCTGGGGG
>NZ_CANG01000431.1:0-206 GCF_000309315.1 Sedimentibacter sp. B4 | reverse complement strand
CGGTGACCTGCCCGGCGTCCTCGCCCACCTCGACCACCTGAGCGCGCTCGGCGTCGATGTCGTGTGGATGTCGCCGGTGTACCGCTCGCCGATGGACGACAACGGTTACGACATCTCCGACTACACCGACATCGACCCGCTGTTCGGCACGCTGGCCGACCTCGACGCGCTGATCGCCGGCCTGCACGAGCGCGGCATCAAGCTGG
>NZ_CANG01000432.1:0-238 GCF_000309315.1 Sedimentibacter sp. B4 | reverse complement strand
TCCTGGTCAGCGGGGCTTCCGGCATGCACTAACTTACGGTTACGTAACCATAGGTGTCAACAGAAACCCCGAGATCAGACGACCAGCTGCAGTCGGCGGGGTGAGGCATGCAGGACCAGGATGGGGACGGTTCCGATCTCGGTCCATCCGCGGAGAGCGGACCGAGATCGGAACCGTCCCCGATTCGGTCCGGTCAGGCGAAGCCGAACACCGGCGGCACGACCACCGCGGCGAGCAC
>NZ_CANG01000433.1:0-233 GCF_000309315.1 Sedimentibacter sp. B4 | reverse complement strand
CCGTGCTCTCGGCCACCCGGTCGAGAACCGGCTCGGCACTGGCTACCTCGACGCCCTGCCCCTGAACGGTGACTCCGGCGCCAGCGCCAAGGTGAGTGGCATCGTTGTCGCGCAGGCGCGCGGCGACCAGGCCGTCTACCTCACCGGCACCTCATCCGGGGCGAGCATCTGCTTCCGTTCGGCCGACAACTGGGCCAAGCCGTCCTGCAAGACCTTCCGCAAGGGCGACCAGC
>NZ_CANG01000434.1:0-358 GCF_000309315.1 Sedimentibacter sp. B4 | reverse complement strand
GTCAACGGTGGGTCTGGTGCCACAGATCCGGCGACTGGCGCCGAGGGCCTGCCGGTGACGCTCGCGGTGAGCCTGCACGCGCCCGACGACGAGTTGCGCGACGAACTGTGCCCGATCAACACCCGCCTGAACGTGACCCAGGTGGTCGCAGCGGCGCGTGGCTACTTCGAGGCGACCGGACGTCGGGTGTCGATCGAGTACGCCCTGATCCGCGACGTGAACGACCAGGTGTGGCGGGCGGACGCGCTGGCGGACGTGCTGGCCACGGCCGGAGCGTCGGCCGACTCCCGCACCGACGGCTACGGGTGGGTGCATGTGAACCTGATCCCGCTGAACCCCACGCCCGGCTCGAAGTGGA
>NZ_CANG01000435.1:0-237 GCF_000309315.1 Sedimentibacter sp. B4 | reverse complement strand
TACTCCCCGCAGTTGCAGGCGTTCGGCGGCGACCTGATCAACCGCACCGATTACAAGAGCGCCGACGGCGTGCTCAACGGCGAGGCCGCGGTCACCTGGGCCAACTGGTTCGCCGGAATGGCCAAGGACGGCTACATGCCGAAGAAGTCGAGCGCCGACCCGGCGGCCGACTTCATGAACGGCAAGTCCGCCTTCCTGTGGAACGGTTCGTGGACCGCCGTCCCCACCCGGGAGAAG
>NZ_CANG01000436.1:0-225 GCF_000309315.1 Sedimentibacter sp. B4 | reverse complement strand
ATCCCGTTCTGCGAGGTGCACATCTCCAACGTCCACGCCCGCGAGGAGTTCCGTCGTCACTCGTTCCTCTCCGATCTTGCGGTGGGGGTCCTCACCGGGTTCGGGGCGTTCGGGTACACGATGGCGATGAGCTACGCGATCGACAGGCTCAGCTCTTCGTCAGCCCCGGCCTGACCGGGACACACCGACCGACCGAAGGAGCATCATGCAGATCACCCACCTGGG
>NZ_CANG01000437.1:0-241 GCF_000309315.1 Sedimentibacter sp. B4 | reverse complement strand
CACGATCTTCGCCTTGGCGGAGGCCTGCAGGAAGCTGTAGCCCAGGACGCTCACCAGCGCGATCACCAGGAAGGCACCGGTGCCGGGCCCCAGTAGCCCGTCGTAGCAGCCGATCCCTGCTCCGATCAGCGCGGCGTTGCCGTGGTGGCGGCGTCCGCTGTAGCGCAGGGAGGTCTGGGCGCCGAGGGTGGGGCGTGCGGCAGTGAAGATCGCCACCGCGAGCAGTGCGAGGACGATGACA
>NZ_CANG01000438.1:0-294 GCF_000309315.1 Sedimentibacter sp. B4 | reverse complement strand
CCAGCCCCACTCGGCGGTGGCGCGTGCGGTGAGGGTGCTCGTCGGGATCCCGATGACGGCTCCGAACCAATTCTTCCGGACGCTGCTCGTCTCCACCGTGACCGTGGAAGTGATCGCGCCGACGACCTGACCGGTGGCCTGGCGTCGAGCTTGTTCGCCTTCGCGTACTTGTCCGAGCTGTCGACGCAGTCACCGAGCGCGCAGGACTGGGCGATCGCGAGCGCCCCGGCGTCGGCCCCGTTCTGCAACTGCTGGTGTTCGGAGTAGGCGCCGCCGAGGTCGATGGCGACGGCC
>NZ_CANG01000439.1:0-234 GCF_000309315.1 Sedimentibacter sp. B4 | reverse complement strand
GATCCGTTGGCGGGCGCTGGGGACGTACGTGGAACTCAGCGTCGCTGATGCAGCCAGTTCCGTCCCCGCGGAGAGCCGCGCGCGGGCCCTGCTCGACCTGGTCGAGCGCACCTGCAGTCGCTTCCGGCCGGATTCGGACCTGAGCCGCGTCAACGCCCGCGCCGGCAGTTGGGTGAGGTGCGATCCGCTCCTGGTTGCCGCAACGGTTGCGGGCGTCGAAGCGGCGGAGCACAC
>NZ_CANG01000440.1:0-236 GCF_000309315.1 Sedimentibacter sp. B4 | reverse complement strand
AGGACGATCACGATCATGGTCGCGGAGATGCCGGTGACCAGGCCCGCACCGGCCGCGAGCACTCCCCCGCCGATCGCGAAGATGTGGGACGGGTTGGACAGCCAGGCCTGCACCTCTGCGACCAGTGACTCCCAGAACACCTGCCCGCCGGCGCCGGAGCTGAACGACCTGAACCAGGCCGACTGCTGGATGTCGGCGAGGTACCCCGGCACCGCCTGGGCGAAGCTCACCACCTA
>NZ_CANG01000441.1:0-239 GCF_000309315.1 Sedimentibacter sp. B4 | reverse complement strand
AGACCGGCGTTGACGACGTCGTCTCGGCACTCGGGCTGGCGTCGGAACCGGCCGACTACGTGGTGCTGGTGGACACCTCGGGATCGATGAACGCGGGTGGGCGCTATACAAAGGTCCGCACGGAACTCGGCAAGCTGGTGGCCGGCCTGGACAGCGACGACCGGGTCTCCTTGTTCACCTTCGACACGAAGGTGACCCCCAGGTTCCGCGGAGTGGTCGGAAAGAAGCCGACCGCAGTG
>NZ_CANG01000442.1:0-560 GCF_000309315.1 Sedimentibacter sp. B4 | reverse complement strand
TCGCCTCTGATGGTGAAGAGTGTGCCTACCTGCCCGATTGCGCCGAACGAACCGCGGCGATCATCGACAGGGCCCAGGCGATGATGAGCGAACGGGGCATCCCCGCCCAGCGGCTCAAGATGGCCGCCCTCTGCTCGGTGTGTGCCGAGCCGTTCGCCAACTACATGCGCGAGTTCTCCGTGACCCTCACCCGACTCCGGACCCCGGTCCCGGTCGGCTGAGCGTCCCCCCCACGACAAGGAAGTCAGGAAAGGCGATGGCAAAGAAGACCATCATTGTGTTCAGTGGCGACTACGACCGGCTGATGGCCGCGTTCATCATCGCCAACGGAGCTGCGGCCATGGATGACGAGGTCACCATGTTCTTCACGTTCTGGGGCCTGTCGGCACTGCGGAAGGTGAACCCGACCGCGACACCCAGCAAGAAGAAGAGTGGCTTGCAGACGGCTTTCTCAACAATGCTGCCGAAACACGCCGAGAAACTCACACTTTCCAAGTTCAATTTCGGCGGCGCCGGCCGCTTCATGATGAAGAAGGTCATGAAGGCCGAGAATGTCATGA
>NZ_CANG01000443.1:0-201 GCF_000309315.1 Sedimentibacter sp. B4 | reverse complement strand
GCTCCCCGCGCCGTACCTGGTGCCCCTTGGTCTGCCACGCCCGATAGCCGGCGACCAGTGTCGCGTCCGGCTTCGCCATCAGGATCAAGCACGTGTTCGAGAACGAGTACTGGTGGAAGCTCCCGGCGAACCTCAACCACTGTTGCCAGACGTCACGATCATCAAACGTGGCGAGCTTCGCTGCCAGTTCGCGATGCATAA
>NZ_CANG01000444.1:0-215 GCF_000309315.1 Sedimentibacter sp. B4 | reverse complement strand
CGTGTAGCTCGTCTGCAGGTCCGCCGGCACGGTCCACTCCCACGCGGGCGTGCGCTCACCTCCGGACACCAGGTACCAGGTGGTGCCGGTGAGGGAGTCCGTCCCGCTGGCCGCACAGCCACTGAGCAGCGGCCCACCCAACATCAGGAGCAGCGCCACCGCCAGGGCGGCCGGCCCTCGACCTCGTCGCCCAGCCTCCCGCACCCCGTGTCGTC
>NZ_CANG01000445.1:0-248 GCF_000309315.1 Sedimentibacter sp. B4 | reverse complement strand
CGGCCATCGGGATGCCCATCTCGCTGCACAGGTGCTCGTCCCACTCCAGGGTCTTGATGTTGAAGATCATGGAGCGGGAGGCGTTGCTGTAGTCGGTCAGGTGGCTCTTGCCGCCGGTGAGGTTCCAGATCAGCCAGGTGTCGATCGTGCCGAAGGCGATCTCGCCGCGCTCGGCCCGCTCCCGGCTTCCGGGGACGGCGTCGAAGACGAACGGGATCTTGGACGCCGAGAAGTAGGCGTCGATGACG
>NZ_CANG01000446.1:0-214 GCF_000309315.1 Sedimentibacter sp. B4 | reverse complement strand
TGGAGTGGGTGCTGCCCTACGTCTTCGGTACGGTCTGGGCCGCGGTGCTCGCCCTGGCCATGGCCGTCCCGGTCGCTATCGGGATCGCGCTGTTCATCTCGCACTACGCGCCCCGCAGGCTCGCGCAGCCGCTCGGCTACGTGATCGACCTGCTCGCCGCAGTGCCCTCAGTGGTGTTCGGCCTGTGGGGCTCGCTGATGCTCGCCCCCGCCGA
>NZ_CANG01000447.1:0-206 GCF_000309315.1 Sedimentibacter sp. B4 | reverse complement strand
CAGAGGCTGGTCAGCTACGCACGGATCGACCCGGTAGTGGCGCGGGAGGTGTTCATCCAGTCCGCCCTCGTCGAGGGGGAGTGGCGCACCCGGCACCACTTCTGGGCGCGGAACCAGGAGGTTCGTGCGGAGGCGGAGGAGCTGGCCGACCGGAACCGTCGTCGCGACCTGCTGCTGGACGACGCGGCGATCGCAGCGTTCTATGC
>NZ_CANG01000448.1:0-228 GCF_000309315.1 Sedimentibacter sp. B4 | reverse complement strand
TCCAGATTGATCGTCGGCGGCACCATCCGGTCGTGCAGGGCCAGGACGGCCGCGATCGTCTCCAGCGCGCCGGCGCCACCGAGCAGGTGGCCGGTCATCGACTTGGTGGACGTGACCACGCAGCCGTCCACCGCGCTGCCGAGCCCGGTGCGGATCGAACCGGCCTCGGTCAGGTCGCCCTGGGGCGTGGACGTGCCGTGCGCGTTCACGTGCCGGATGTCGGACGCG
>NZ_CANG01000449.1:0-234 GCF_000309315.1 Sedimentibacter sp. B4 | reverse complement strand
CGCGCCGGGCCAGATGCCGGGGATGAGCAGGCCGAGCGCCATCAGCGCGAGCGACCCGATCAGCAGCGGACGGCGGCCCAGCGAGTTGAGCCAGTACATCGCCGGGATGGTGCCGACCAGGAAGAACAGGGAGACCAGCGCCTCGCCCAGCACGGACAGGCTGCCCTCGCCCAGGCCGAACGCGGACATGATCATCGGGCCGAAGGTGTACATCGCGTACATCGGCACCACCTA
>NZ_CANG01000450.1:0-219 GCF_000309315.1 Sedimentibacter sp. B4 | reverse complement strand
AGCCAGTCCTTGTACAGCATCAGCTGGTCGGTCAGCACCGGGTAGATGTAGGCGAAGTTCAGCACGACCAGGGCGATCGCGACACCCACGATGATCGCGCCGCGGCGTCGGTGCGGGCTCTCGGACGGGCCGAGGATCAGCCCGAGCGTCATCGCCAGGATCGTCACCGTGAACGGAATGATGCAGATCGCGTAGAAGAAGAACACCGGGCGGGTGCCA
>NZ_CANG01000451.1:0-233 GCF_000309315.1 Sedimentibacter sp. B4 | reverse complement strand
GAGCTCAAGGCGGATCTGGAGAAGGTGGACTGGAAGCTGCCCGTCACCTGTACGGGTTCACCACGGAGATGCCGCAGTTCATGGCCGCGTCCGACATGCTCGTCACCAAAGCAGGCCCGGGCACGATCAGCGAGGCGTTCATCAGCGGCCTCCCGCTGGTGCTGTACGCCCGGCTGCCCGGCCAGGAGGACGGCAACGTCAGCTACGTCGAGAAGCTGCGGGCAGGAGTGTGA
>NZ_CANG01000452.1:0-356 GCF_000309315.1 Sedimentibacter sp. B4 | reverse complement strand
CGAGGTCAAGCCGCACCCCCGCCGTTCGCCAGTTCCCGGCCCCCAGCCCTTCGCCTTCGCCCCCAGTTCGGCGCTGGACAGCTTCGCCTGCTCCGCTGCGGGCGGGATCTTCGAGAAGCCCGGCCCCTGCAGGCGCTGCACCAGGCCGCCCTCCTGGTCGGTGGCGATCAGGATGCCGGCCTCACCGGCGAGCGCGTCCAGCTTCCCGGCCAGCTCGGCGACCTGGCGGGCCCCACCGGGCGTGCGACCCATCAGGATCACCGAGCGAGCTGGTTCGTGCGGATCACCGAGCGCTGGGCTTCGCTCAGTCCGACATCGACGCCGACCATGACCAGCTGCCCGACCTGTGCGGCGAG
>NZ_CANG01000453.1:0-209 GCF_000309315.1 Sedimentibacter sp. B4 | reverse complement strand
TTCCCGACGTGGCCGTACGCGACGCTGGACTGGATGGACAGGATCGTGGTCACCGGGCCATTCTCCATGGCTGCCGTGTGGTGAGGCGATTCCGTTCCACCGACGCGCCGTGGACCGGAATACGCGCCGGCGAAAGATAGTTACCATCTGTGAACAAACTCGCCACCGGCGGCGACCCGTCGCCGTAAGGTCCGGTTGCGGGTCGGCCG
>NZ_CANG01000454.1:0-364 GCF_000309315.1 Sedimentibacter sp. B4 | reverse complement strand
CACCCACGCGCGCGTTCGACGGCCCGCTTCCAGCTGGTGTACTGCGCGTCCCGCTGCTCCGGGTCCATCTGCGGACGGAAGGTCGCCTCGATCTCCTGGGTCGCCAAGGCCTCGGCGGGGGTGGACCACACCCCCGTGGCCAGGCCGGCCAGGAGGGCCGCGCCGAGGCTGGTGGCCTCGGTGTTGCGGGGGCGCTCGACCAGCGTGTCGAGCTGGTCGGCCTGGAACTGCATCAGCAGGTCGTTCTTCGACGCCCCGCCGTCCACGGCCATCCGGGTGATCGGGTGACCGCTGACCGAGCTCATCGCACCCATGAAGTCACGCACCGAGAAGACGATCCCCTCCAGGGTGGCCCTGGCGAGGT
>NZ_CANG01000455.1:0-371 GCF_000309315.1 Sedimentibacter sp. B4 | reverse complement strand
TTGGACAGGCCCACTTCGAAGGCGCTCACCCCCGGTGACACGGCGGACGCCGTGGGCAGCACGCCGAACACGATGAAGGGCTGGCGGCCCATCTCGGTGAAGATCCAGCCGAACGAGTTGCCGAACAGCGGGGCGAGCGGTGCCGCGAACATCATGGCCGTCCAGAGCTTGCCGGCCTTCGGCACGCCGTCCTTGCGGGTCACCCACAGCGCCCACAGCCCGATCGCCATGGCCAGGAACCCGAGGCCCATCATGAGCCGGAAGCTCCAGTAGGTGACCGGGAGGTTCGGGACCCAGTTCTCGACGCCGACCTTGGCCAGCCGGTCGGAGACTTCCTTCTGCAGCTGGACGTTGGAGTTTGGTGAACGCCT
>NZ_CANG01000456.1:0-241 GCF_000309315.1 Sedimentibacter sp. B4 | reverse complement strand
GATCACGCGCGGCGGTTATGCGAAGCGGACCCGCACCGACCTCTACCGCACCCAGAAGCGCGGCGGCAAGGGCGTGCGCGGCGCCACGCTGAGGGTCGACGACGAGGTGGATCACCTCTTCGCCACGACCAACCACCACTGGATCCTGTTCTTCACGAACCTGGGCCGGGTGTACCGGGCGAAGGTGTGGCAGCTGCCGGAGGCGGGCCGGGACGCGAAGGGCGGCCATGTGGCTGGCCTG
>NZ_CANG01000457.1:0-241 GCF_000309315.1 Sedimentibacter sp. B4 | reverse complement strand
GACGACCTCCACAACGGCGACGACCTGCGCTGACCACACAGAATGCAGCGGCGGTGCCCCGAACAGGGCCACCGCCGCTACGTCGTTCAGGCGTGAGCCGGAGCATCCTTCGGCGTCGCCGCGGCCGGCTTCGGGACGAAGTCCACGCCGGCCTCCTTGCGCTGCTGGGCACTGATCGGAGCCGGAGCCGAGGTCAGCGGGTCGAAACCGCCACCGGACTTCGGGAAGGCGATCACGTCGA
>NZ_CANG01000458.1:0-372 GCF_000309315.1 Sedimentibacter sp. B4 | reverse complement strand
CGGCACCCAGGCGGCCACGGGTGAGGACCGCGATCACGACCGCGACCACCCCGAACGCCACCAGGACGGCGAGGTCGAGCCGACCCTCGCCGGTCGCGGAGTTCTCGATCCCGACCGGCAGCAGCAGCGGTAGCCAGACCAGCTGGGGCGTGTCGATGGCGGTGTGCAGCACGGCGGTGGCGAAGACGCTCCCGCCCGTGCGGTTGTACACGAACGTGAACACGACCGACATGGCGACGACCATCGCGGTGAACAGCGCGAAGTTGGTTGCGACGACCGCGACGTCGGCGCCCGGCCCGCCACCGTGGTCGGGGGTGAGGAAGAACGGCAGGTGCCAGCCGGCCCACAGGACCCCCAGGATCAGGCTCGCAC
>NZ_CANG01000459.1:0-214 GCF_000309315.1 Sedimentibacter sp. B4 | reverse complement strand
AGGAACCGATGAACCCTGCAGGATCCGCCGTGACCACGCATCGCGGCGACGACAAGGTCGCGCCCATCCACGCCACCGGACCGGGCGCGAACCGCGTGCTGGCGATGTCCACGATCGACTTCACCGCGATGTTCGCGGTCTGGCTGATGTTCGGGATCCTCGGCATCGAGATCCAGAAGGAACTGCTGCTCGACGACGTGCAGCTGGCCTGGAT
>NZ_CANG01000460.1:0-241 GCF_000309315.1 Sedimentibacter sp. B4 | reverse complement strand
GGGCCGGGCCCGTGGTCCCAGCGATGGGTGGGTCACCGGCGACTGGATCAGGCGGACCGAAGAGCTCGGTCCGGAGAACCCAAGTGGGTTCGGGCGTGCCCGGGCTCGCGCAGAAAGGAACGGCCATGGCCGTCGTCACCACGCGCCAGCTGCTCGACAGCGGCGTCCACTTCGGGCACCAGACCCGCCGGTGGAACCCGAAGATGAAGAAGTTCATCTTCACCGAGCGCAACGGCATCTA
>NZ_CANG01000461.1:0-362 GCF_000309315.1 Sedimentibacter sp. B4 | reverse complement strand
GCAGACCAGCGGGTGCAGCTGGATTGCCTTGCCCTCGATCAGCTGCGGCTCGAACGCCTGGATGCCGAGCCGGTGCAGGGTCGGTGCGCGGTTCAGCAGCACCGGGTGCTCAGCGATGACCTCTTCCAGCACGTCCCACACGACCGGACGCTGGCGCTCGACCATCCGCTTGGCGCTCTTGATGTTCTGCGCCAGGTTCAGGTCGTCGAGCCGCTTCATCACGAACGGCTTGAACAGCTCCAGAGCCATGTTCTT
The DNA here is from genome assembly GCF_000309315.1 of Sedimentibacter sp. B4. NCBI lineage: Bacteria > Bacillati > Bacillota > Tissierellia > Sedimentibacter > Sedimentibacter sp. B4. Next base: position 107 of record NZ_CANG01000461.1, on the reverse strand, counting down.
GGGCAGGCCGCACTGGTGCAGCTTGAGCTGCGGGCCGACCACGATCACCGAACGACCCGAGTAGTCGACGCGCTTGCCGAGCAGGTTCTGGCGGAACCGGCCTGCTG
>NZ_CANG01000462.1:0-225 GCF_000309315.1 Sedimentibacter sp. B4 | reverse complement strand
GTGACCAATGGTGGTCGCGGGACCAGACACCGAGGAATTGAGGAGCAATGGAGTTCTCGATCTACATGCTGACTTTCGCCTTCGTGGGCGGCGCCTTCGGCGCGCTCATCGGGGCACTACCCAACTTCATCCTGTGCGGCTTCGTCGCGCTGGCGGGGATCGTGGCCACGATGGCGGGCGCGACCTTTGACTTCAACGGCGTCATCGTCTGGGGGGCATTCCTCG
>NZ_CANG01000463.1:0-208 GCF_000309315.1 Sedimentibacter sp. B4 | reverse complement strand
GTGCACGTCCGCGACCTCGACCAGGCCCGGAACGTCAGAGGCGGTGATCGCGCCCACGCCGATGGCACCGATCAGACCGGCGCCACGGGCGTTCGCAGCCACCGGTTGGGCCACCCGGTGCACCGGCACGCCGAGCACGTCGGCGAGGATCTGCGTCCACGAGTCCGACCGGGCTCCCCCTCCGACCAGGCGGATCGAGGTCACCGAT
>NZ_CANG01000464.1:0-227 GCF_000309315.1 Sedimentibacter sp. B4 | reverse complement strand
AGAGCGTCACCGTCAACATCCGGCCGGAGGCCACGTCCAACGGCGTGGTCACCGCACGCGCCTACGTCGCGACCGAGAGCGGACGCAGGGTCACCGCCGACACCCCGATCACGATCGAGGTCACCGACCTCGGAGTGGTGGCCTGGATCATCGTCGGCGTGTCCGGCCTGGTCCTGGTCGGGGCGACGGCGTGGCGGATCCGCCAGGTCCGGCGCAGGCTCGCGGCC
>NZ_CANG01000465.1:0-243 GCF_000309315.1 Sedimentibacter sp. B4 | reverse complement strand
GGGGTGCCACCCCCGGCCGTCGCGCAGGGCCTGCAGCGGCTGCGGATCGGCGACCACCGGATCCAGACCGTCGCCGAGCGGGACGGCGTGCGCTACGTGGACGACTCCAAGGCGACGAACCCCCATGCCGCCGCCGCGTCCCTGGCCGCGTTCGACCACGTGGTGTGGATCGCCGGCGGCCAGGCCAAGGGGACCAGCTTCGACGACCTGGTCGCTGAGGTCGCCCCGAGGCTGCGGGCGGCG
>NZ_CANG01000466.1:0-237 GCF_000309315.1 Sedimentibacter sp. B4 | reverse complement strand
CGGGAAGCACCGCCCCCGCCCCGAGCCCTTCGGACGGGCCCCCAGGCGCCGGCGAAGGGCGTTCCTGTTGACGGGTGGTGTCGATAGCCCTATCGTTGCATATGCCAGTATGTACAAGTACATTCGAGCAAACGCGAAGATGACCCGGGCGTCCGGCCCGTGAAGGAGTTCAACGATGATCACCGTCAACCAGCCCCGGAATGGAGACGCCGAACTGCGCATGCGCTACTCGGTGGG
>NZ_CANG01000467.1:0-249 GCF_000309315.1 Sedimentibacter sp. B4 | reverse complement strand
CACCATGCGGTTGCGGATGGTCTCGGCGTTGTCGTCGGCGCGACCTTCGAGCTCTGCGCGCTTCAGCAGCCGGTCCACCAGTACGTCGGTGTCGGCGACCAGCGAGATCACCGCGTCGATCGCCTGTCCGGTCCTGGCGAGCTCGCCGTCGAGCGCGTCCACCTGGCCCGCGGTGCGCGGGTAGCCGTCCAGCAGCCAGCCGGCCGCCGCGTCCGCCTCGGTGAGGCGATCGGCGACGATGGCGTTGGT
>NZ_CANG01000468.1:0-423 GCF_000309315.1 Sedimentibacter sp. B4 | reverse complement strand
AGCAGCCCGTGCAGCGCGTGGCCGAACTCGTGGAACAGCGTGACCACGTCGTCCCAGGTCATCAGGCTCGGCTCCCCCGCCGGCGGCTTGACCAGGTTCGCGTTGTTGATCACCACGGGCAACTCGCCGAGCAGGTGGTTCTGGTCGACCAGGTTGTTCATCCAGGCGCCGCCCTGCTTGCCCGGGCGGGTGTAGAAGTCCGCGAGAAACAGGCCCACCGGCGACCCGTCGGCCTCCCGCACCTCGAAGACGCGTACTTCATCGTTGTACCCGACCAGGTCGTCCCGCTCGGCGAAGGTGATGCCGTACAGGCCGGTCGCCGCCGCGAACACCCCGTCGTGCAGCACCCGCTCCAGCTCCAGATAGGGACGCAGCAGCGTCGCGTCCAGCTGGTATCGCTCGGTGCGCAGCAGTTCGGCGACA
>NZ_CANG01000469.1:0-246 GCF_000309315.1 Sedimentibacter sp. B4 | reverse complement strand
GGTGGGGCCGATTGCCCTGGAATGCGACATCCTCGTCGTGGCCGGCGACGACCTGCGGATCATGGTCTACACCGCCGAGCCGGGCACCGAGGACGCTCAGCGACTCGAACTCGCAATCGTGCTGGGAACCCAATCCCTCATCGCCTAGCAGAAGCGGCCCGGCGCTAGCCACATCTTGGCCACAATCGTCAGCCAACATCCGGAAGCGCCGCCACGAACCGGGCTGGGCGCAGGTCTGACCGCGTG
>NZ_CANG01000470.1:0-225 GCF_000309315.1 Sedimentibacter sp. B4 | reverse complement strand
CAAGTTGTACGGGGCCGGCCTAAACGTCCGCGACTGGATCCACGTCACCGACCACAACCTGGCGGTGCTGCGCATCCTCGAGGCGGGTCGGATCGGCGAGACATACCTGATCGGAGCGGACGGCGAGAAGGACAACCGGAGCGTGATCGAGCTGATCCTGACCCTGATGGGCCAGCCGGCCGATGCCTACGACCACGTGAACGACCGGCCCGGCCACGACATGCG
>NZ_CANG01000471.1:0-227 GCF_000309315.1 Sedimentibacter sp. B4 | reverse complement strand
CCCGACCGTGGTCGTGCTCACCCCCGGCGTCTACAACTCGGCCTATTTCGAGCACGCGCTGCTGGCCCGGATGATGGGCGTCGAGCTGGTCGAGGGCCGCGACCTGGTCTGCCACAACGGACGCGTCTCCGTGCGCACCACGCAGGGGCTGCGGCCCGTCCACGTGATCTACCGGCGGGTGGACGACGAGTTCCTCGATCCGGCCCAGTTCCGCTCCGACTCGATGC
>NZ_CANG01000472.1:0-218 GCF_000309315.1 Sedimentibacter sp. B4 | reverse complement strand
GGTGTCTACGACTCGGCCGGTCACCTTCTCTCAGTGCATATCGACCTGTTCGTGGACGAACCGGAGCAGGACCAACCACCACCGTCCTCCGAGCCGGTGGTTGCTACCGAGCCACCCGCCGGGCGCGGATTCTGGAGGCGACTACTGGGTCCGAGGACGTGACGCAATCGGCGGCTGAGCGCGGCAGATCCAGTTGTCTGCGGCGGTTGGTCGGGCCA
>NZ_CANG01000473.1:0-213 GCF_000309315.1 Sedimentibacter sp. B4 | reverse complement strand
AGCCCGAGCGTCGGCACCTGATTCTCCCGGGCGTAGCGCAGCGCGCCGAGCTTGCCCTCCACGCCGCGGATGCCGAAACCACCGGGCACGCAGACCCCGTCCACGTCGCCGAGTTCTGCGGCCGCACCGGCCGGCGTCTCGCAGGTATCCGATGCGACCCAGCGCACGTTCACCTTCGCCCAGTTGGCGAAGCCGCCGGCCCGCAGGGCCTCA
>NZ_CANG01000474.1:0-228 GCF_000309315.1 Sedimentibacter sp. B4 | reverse complement strand
TCCGGTGAACGTCGGGAACGTGAAGGAACGCTCGCTGGTCGAGCTCTACCGCGACGAGCCCCTGATGCGTGCGCTGCGCGACCCGGACCAGTTCAAGGGACGCTGTGGCGCCTGTGAGTACCACGACTGGTGCGGCGGCTCGCGGGCCCGGGCCTACGCGTGGACCGGCGACCCGCTGGAGTCCGACCCGTTGTGCCCGTACGTGCCGAAGCCCGACGCGGCGCTCCC
>NZ_CANG01000475.1:0-204 GCF_000309315.1 Sedimentibacter sp. B4 | reverse complement strand
CCTGCGCAACCTGATCACCAATGCGATCGAGCACGGCGAGCGCCGGCCGATCACCGTGTATGTGCGCGGTGACGACGAGGCGGTCGCGATCGCCGTCCGTGACCACGGTGTGGGCATGACGGCGGCGGAGTCCGGCCTGGTCTTCGACCGGTTCTGGCGCGCCGACCCGTCCCGGGGACGCCGCGTGGGCGGGACGGGCCTGGG
>NZ_CANG01000476.1:0-220 GCF_000309315.1 Sedimentibacter sp. B4 | reverse complement strand
GTAAGTCCGATCAGGCGCCGTTGTCGCGTGCCAGCGTCAGGAGGCACAGCTCGGGTTCGACGAATGGTCGCAGCCCAACCCGGAGCGGGTGTTTCGAGCCCTCCTGCTCGGCCAGCCCCTGTGTCAAGCCGAGGTGCACCTGACAGACGACCGCATGCTCGCGCGCGGCATCTCGGAAGGGGCACGACCTCAGCCGGATCTCATCACCGGCGAGTTGCGG
>NZ_CANG01000477.1:0-241 GCF_000309315.1 Sedimentibacter sp. B4 | reverse complement strand
GGAGCGAACCGACCGTTCCCTCCGCGGCGGCGGTCTGTTCCGACGACACGGTCGCGCCGACGAACACGCCGTGCTCCCAGTCGTAGGACTCGCTGATCAGCGGCACGTTGCGGGCGCGACGGCCACCGAACAGGATCACGTCGATCGGGACACCGGCCGGGTCCTCCCAGTCGTCGGAGATCGACTCGGCCTGCGAGGCGTGCACCGTGAACCGGCTGTTCGGGTGCGCGGCCGGCCGACA
>NZ_CANG01000478.1:0-246 GCF_000309315.1 Sedimentibacter sp. B4 | reverse complement strand
CGACAAGCGTGCCCGGCTGCTCGCCGACGGAGTGGCGCCGTACCCGATCTCCGTGCCGCGTACCCACAGCGCCGCCCAGGTGCATGCGGCGTGGGGCCGACCTCGAGGCCGGCGAGGAGACCACCGACGTGGTCAGCGTGAGCGGACGGGTGGTGTTCATCCGCAACACCGGCAAGCTCTGCTTCGCGACCCTGCAGGACGGTTTCACGGCGGCCGACTCCGGCGTACGGCTTCAGGTGATGCTGT
>NZ_CANG01000479.1:0-241 GCF_000309315.1 Sedimentibacter sp. B4 | reverse complement strand
GCTGCCGGCGACCACCGACATCGCGGCGAAGGCAGCGGTCTGTGCGGCCAGCCCGTACTCCACGAAGCTGGTGTGGGCGACCACGACGCCCATCACCGGTGGGATGACCAGGGTCTGGATCGCCCGGGGCGAGCGCAGGAAGAAGTAGCGCAGCTGCTGGGACGTGGCCGCGAGGGTCGGCCCCATCGGCAACCCGCGAAGGATCCGCGGAGTGAGGGGCAGGTCGGTCGCGTTCCGACGG
>NZ_CANG01000480.1:0-262 GCF_000309315.1 Sedimentibacter sp. B4 | reverse complement strand
AGGTCGCGAACGAAGTCGGCGCTGGTCCAGTCGCCGAACTGGGTCGACTTGTTGTTCGGACGCGCTGTCGGACAGGCGACGATCGTGACCACCTTCTTGCCGGAGGCCTCGATCTGGTACGGGATGCCCTGGCTGTAGGGCAGCAGGTCCGGGGAGAACGAGTACCACAGACAGGTGAGCAGGCAGAAGTAGACATAGTCGAAGCCGTAGGGGTAGCCGTCCAGGGTGTTGCTGTACTTGCCGACCATCAGGTCCGTCTCCT
>NZ_CANG01000481.1:0-465 GCF_000309315.1 Sedimentibacter sp. B4 | reverse complement strand
TTCCTTCTCGGCTGCCCAGCCGCCGTCGCGGGGTGTGACGTGGTAGTCCGACATGTCTTCACCTCCTCTCGGTGGTTGGGGTTGGTGTGGGAGGAGCGGAGCCGGCTCCCCTCAGTGCGCGGCTCCGCTCCGGTTCGGGGGTGGGTTAGTCGGTGCTGCCGTAGACGTGATGGAGTCGACCTGGAAGGAGGGGACGGTGGTGTTGCCGCCGGCCTGCGTGTCGTAGGAGAAGGAGCCGAGGACGGTGACCTTGGCCTTGAAGCAGTCGCCCTCGACGAGCTTCTTGAGCTTGGATTCGGTTCCCTGGAGGAACGAGTTCTGCGAGTAGTCGACGAACCCGTAGGAGATGCGGAGCTTCTTGGGCCCTGTGTCGGCGCGGAACGTGTCGGTGCCGGTGGCGGAGTCGAACTGGGTGATCTCGCCGTAAAGCACGTAGGTCTTGCCGCTGTAGGCGTCGGGGTCCTT
>NZ_CANG01000482.1:0-231 GCF_000309315.1 Sedimentibacter sp. B4 | reverse complement strand
TGGCGGCGAAGGCCGTCGCGTTCGCCGAGGCCCGGCAGGCGTCCTTCCAGACCTACGCGCAGGCGGTGGCGGACAACGCGAAGGCGCTGGCCGACGGCCTGCTCCGCCGCGGGGTGACCCTGGTCACCGGCGGCACCGACAACCACATCGTGCTGCTGGACGTGAGCTCGTTCGGACTCACCGGCCGGCAGGCCGAGTCTGCGCTGCTGGACGCCGGCATCGTGACCAACC
>NZ_CANG01000483.1:0-200 GCF_000309315.1 Sedimentibacter sp. B4 | reverse complement strand
CGGTAGTGCGCCGGTTCGTCCCTGGTGAGACGATCGCCGAGTGCCTCGCCGCGGTCCGGGCGCTGGCCGCGGACGGGCTGCACGCGAGCATCGACTTCCTCGGCGAGGACACCACCAGCCCCGCCCAGGCCGCGGCCGTCCGCGACGGCTACCTGGAGGTGCTCGCGCGACTGTCCGCCGAGGGCCTCACCGGAACCGCG
>NZ_CANG01000484.1:0-381 GCF_000309315.1 Sedimentibacter sp. B4 | reverse complement strand
CAGCTTGCCTGACCGACGGGTCAGGCTGTACGCGGACGGCACGCCGACGACCAAGGCGATCGCGCTCGCGAAGACGGACACGATCAGTGAGTTGACCAGATTCCTGGTGAACCCTTTCGTGACGAAGGCCTGCACGTAGTTGTCGAGAGTCGGAGAGAAGATGAACGTCGGCGTCGGCGTGAAGAGGTCGACGCGGTTCTTGAACGACGCCAGCACGAGCCAGACCAGAGGGGAGATATAGAGGACGATCACCAGCGTCGCCACGACGCCGATGAGAATTCGCTTCCAGCGACGACTCATCTGTGTCACAACTCCTTCGGTGCAAGCATTCGGAAGGCGCTGATCGCCAGGAAGAGAACGGCGGCGAAAGTGACGAGGCCG
>NZ_CANG01000485.1:0-216 GCF_000309315.1 Sedimentibacter sp. B4 | reverse complement strand
CCGGCCACCGGCCCCCTCGGGTGACCAGCGCGTTGTAGCCGGTGCCGCCGCTCACCGCGTCCTGCCAGACCAGCATGCCGAGCCGGTCGCAGTGGTGGTACCAGCGCAGCGGCTCGACCTTGATGTGCTTGCGCAGCATCGTGTAGCCCAGGCGCTTCGCCAGCGCGATGTCGAAGACCAGCGCCTCGTCGGACGGTGCGGTGTAGCCGCCATCGG
>NZ_CANG01000486.1:0-354 GCF_000309315.1 Sedimentibacter sp. B4 | reverse complement strand
AGTGAGCGCCAACCCCGGGAGGTTCGTCCCGGGCCCGCCGGATTCGTCGATACTGAGCCCATGACGAAATGGGAGTACGTGACCGTGCCCCTGCTGGTGCACGCCACCAAGCAGATCCTGGACAACTGGGGCGCGGACGGCTGGGAGCTCGTGCAGATCGTTCCGGGCCCCAACGCAGAGAACCTCGTGGCCTACCTGAAGCGGCCGGTCGAGGGATGAACGAGGAACTGGACGAGACGCCTACCTCCACCCGTCTGGCCGAGCTCGGTCTCGAGCTTCCGTCGGTTCCCACGCCGGTCGCCGCCTACCTGCCCGCGCTGGCCTCATCCGGCCAGGTGTTCACCGCCGGCCAGC
>NZ_CANG01000487.1:0-228 GCF_000309315.1 Sedimentibacter sp. B4 | reverse complement strand
ACGCGCACCGCGCCCTCGGTCGCGTCGAACAGCCGCGGGATCAGGTTCACCAGCGTGGTCTTGCCGCGCCGGTGGAACCGATGATCGCCGTGATCTCCCCGGGCCGGGCCGTGAACGAGACGCCGGAGAGTACCGGCTCGTCCGCTCCCGGGTAGGCGAAGCTGACGTTGTCGAAAGCCAGCTCGCCGTGCAGGGTCACGGCGGTGACCGGCTCGGCCGGCGGCACCA
>NZ_CANG01000488.1:0-241 GCF_000309315.1 Sedimentibacter sp. B4 | reverse complement strand
CGATGCCAAGGCCTACGACGGGGTGAAGAAGGGGTCCGGCAATCAGCCGGTGGCCACCACCATGGCCTTCGTCCGGCTGCTCAAGGACCTGATGCGCGACAAGGAGTTCGCTCCCCACGTGGTGCCGATCATCCCGGACGAGGCCCGCACGTTCGGCATGGACTCGTTCTTCCCGACCATCAAGATCTACTCGACGCACGGGCAGAACTACACCCCGGTCGACCACGAGCTGATGCTGGCA
>NZ_CANG01000489.1:0-240 GCF_000309315.1 Sedimentibacter sp. B4 | reverse complement strand
GCCCACCCCCGTGGACGCCTCACTCCTCGATCCCGTCGTGCAGCGCTACTCGGCCTCGGTCGGGCGGCTGCTCAGCACGAGCTGCACGGGTGCGCCGTTCGCAGGATCGGGCTTCGTCGTGGGACCCGGGCTGGTGCTGACCGCGGCACACGTGGTGGAGGGCGCCCGCCAGGTCAGCGTGCGGCTCGCCGGGGCAGAGCCGGTTCCCGCGGAGGTCGTCGGAATCGATCCGAACCGCGA
>NZ_CANG01000490.1:0-317 GCF_000309315.1 Sedimentibacter sp. B4 | reverse complement strand
ACCGACGTCGTCGACTGCGACTCCCAGTGAAAGAGGGTTGGGCTGATCGGGTAGTCCCGGTACATGGTGCTGGGCGAGTACTCGGCTTCCGATTTGTTGAGGGTGATGAAGAACGCGTCGACGGTCCGTCCGCTCACAGTGGTCTTGAGCACTCCTTCGCGGAACTGGCTTGGCGGCCGATTCAGCTCTGCGTGTCCGAGCGCGGCCAGGATCTCCTCGCGCTGATAGCTCCCGTGTAGCGCAAGGGGTAGTCCCTCAAGTCCGTCGTCGGAGCGGGTGAGCCGGCGACTATCAGCGAAAGCGAGCTCGACGATGAA
>NZ_CANG01000491.1:0-212 GCF_000309315.1 Sedimentibacter sp. B4 | reverse complement strand
GGTGAACCCGACCACCAGGACGTCGGGCTCGAGCAGTCCGCGGAAGTCCGGGTCGATCGCGGGCTCGACCATGTGCCGGGTGCCGTCGCCCGCCACCGTGTGGCCGGCCTGGACGATGACCGACGGGTAGCGGTGGATCAGCTCGCCCTTGATCACCAGCACGAGCGGGTCGTCCCCTGCCGTCCCGGACGCGGTCTGCAGGCCGGCCAGGG
>NZ_CANG01000492.1:0-361 GCF_000309315.1 Sedimentibacter sp. B4 | reverse complement strand
TCTCCAACGCGTCCTGCACCACGAACTGCCTGGCCCCCCTCGCCAAGGCGCTGAATGACGGCATCGGCATCGTCAAGGGCCTGATGACCACCATCCACGCCTACACCCAGGACCAGAACCTGCAGGACGCCCCGCACAAGGACCTGCGTCGCGCCCGCGCCGCCGCCCTGAACATCGTCCCGACCACCACCGGTGCGGCCAAGGCCGTCGCCCTGGTGCTGCCGGAGCTGAAGGGCAAGCTGGACGGCTACGCGCTGCGCGTCCCGGTGCCGACGGGCTCGGTGACCGACCTCACCTTCGAGGCCAGCCGCGAGACCACCGTCGAGGAGATCAACGCGATCGTCAAGGCTGCGGCCGAGGG
>NZ_CANG01000493.1:0-241 GCF_000309315.1 Sedimentibacter sp. B4 | reverse complement strand
TCGTCCTCGAGGCTGAGGAAGGTAATCCCGGACGCGGTCGCCGGACGTTGCCGGTGGGTGACCAGGCCGCCCACCTCCACCCGGCGGTCCGGCTCGGCCGTGGCGAGATCGGCCGTGCTCAGCACGCCCCGCGCCGAGAGCTCCTCGCGCAACTGGCCGATCGGGTGGTCGCCGGTGCTCACCCCGGTGGCCCACAGGTCGTCGGCGAGCACCTCGACCGGGGACGGGTCGTCGAACAACA
>NZ_CANG01000494.1:0-233 GCF_000309315.1 Sedimentibacter sp. B4 | reverse complement strand
GCCATGATGACCATGATCGGGGTGAACGCCACCCAACGGGCCCGGGCGTAGCCGACCCGGAACAGCACCGGCGTCTGGACGGCCAGGACCAGGGCGTTGATGGCGAGGCCCGCGGCCAGGACCAGGCCGGTCAGGCCGACGTCCAGCGGTTGTGCCTTGGCTGCGGCCGCAGCCACGGCCAGCAGGACGCCGACCGCAGCGAAGCTGACCTGGACTCCCAGCATGGTGAGGTA
>NZ_CANG01000495.1:0-208 GCF_000309315.1 Sedimentibacter sp. B4 | reverse complement strand
CGCCCTCCGGGTCTCCATGGCCTCGCCCATCGTGGTGAGGAACTCTCCGACCCACTCGACCAGCCCGCTGCGGGACTTCTCGATCTGGTCGGCGACACCCTTCGGCGTGAAGCGCTCGTAGTACTCGCGCCCCTTCACCACGATCAGTGCGGTCAGCCCGGCACCGACGGCGAGCCAGAACAGGCGCTTGCCCATCACTTGGCCTTCT
>NZ_CANG01000496.1:0-236 GCF_000309315.1 Sedimentibacter sp. B4 | reverse complement strand
AACTCGAACGACTCGAAGCAGCCAACGTCTTCGTCACCGCGCTCGACGAGGAGCGCCGCTGGTTCCGCTACCACCAGCTCTTCGCCGAGGCGTTGCGCGCGCGGCTCAACAGCGAGAGGCCAGGACAGCTCGCCGCACTCCACCTCGCCGCGAGCCGCGGCTACGCCTCATTGGGTCTGCTGGACGACGCTCTCGACCAGGCCGTGCGAGCAGCTGCTCCGGGCTGGCTCGCCGAC
>NZ_CANG01000497.1:0-206 GCF_000309315.1 Sedimentibacter sp. B4 | reverse complement strand
GGTGCCGTCGGAGCGGCGTGCTGACATAGAACTGCACCTGTGACGCGTAGTCGGGGGGGTGGCGCCAGTACAGGAGCAGGCCTGTCGCCCCTCCGAGCACGACGGCGATGATGATCGCGACCAGGTGCTTGCGCAGGGTTGCCAAGTAGGCCTGCAGCTCCAACCTCGTTCCCCTCCGAGCTCGCTCTGGGCCGACGATGAGGCAT
>NZ_CANG01000498.1:0-322 GCF_000309315.1 Sedimentibacter sp. B4 | reverse complement strand
CAGGGCCAGCCGCTCACGTGGGGAACGCGTTCAGCAGTTCACCGCGACGATGCGCTGCAGCGGCACGTCCTCGGGCAGGGCTTTCAACTTGGGCACGGCCACGTCCCAGCAGATCGCGACCCGGGCGGTGTGGTCCTCGAAGATGTGCCGTAGCTCGCGCTCGGTGTAGAGCGGGTTGTGCTCGACGACGATCGCGCCCAGCCGCAGGATCGCGTAGAACGCCACCACGTGCTGCGGGCAGTTCGGCAGCACGAGTGCGACCCGGTCACCGGCTTTCACCCCGAGCCGGCGCAGGCCCTCGGCGGCGCGCTCGATCCGGTCG
>NZ_CANG01000499.1:0-310 GCF_000309315.1 Sedimentibacter sp. B4 | reverse complement strand
GGAGACCGCCTCAGCTAGCCTCGTCTGGTCGAGTGGGATAATATCTCGACATCAAGATATCTCCGCGACCTCGGGAGGACCGATGGGCATCAACAGCTACTCCGCAGCGGACGAACTCAGCGTCGCCGGTACGACGTACCAGATCTTCCGCGTGGACGCGGTCGAGGGCTCGGCGACCCTGCCGTTCAGCCTGAAGGTTCTGCTGGAGAACCTGTTGCGCACCGAGGACGGCGCGAACATCACCGCAGCGGACATCGCCGCACTCGGAGCCTGGGACCCTGAGGCCGAACCGAACCGCGAGATCCAGTTC
>NZ_CANG01000500.1:0-331 GCF_000309315.1 Sedimentibacter sp. B4 | reverse complement strand
TGCTGTGCCTCGGGTGCTGCTGTGCACCATTGAGAGCTGATTCCTGGTTTCGATGCCCACGCCCTGCACGTGGGTCGGGGTTGTTGGTCGGCATGGGACCGGCGCTCCCGCGGGCCCGCATGGTTCGGGCGGGACGGGCGCTCGCGAGCCCGCGTCTCACGGGGCCACCGCCGTCCACTGCCGGTTCGAGGCCGAGGCGAGCACGGCGTCCACCAGCCTCAGTGAGCGGGCGCCGTCGTCGAAGGTGGGCAGCCCTTCCGGCTGGGTGCCGCAGATTGCCGCGTAGACGTCGGCGACGAAGTTCTCGAAGCAGGCCTCCCAGCCCTGCACG
>NZ_CANG01000501.1:0-298 GCF_000309315.1 Sedimentibacter sp. B4 | reverse complement strand
TATCTGGTGCTCTCCCGGGTGCTGTTCGGACGCGGTGACCTGCCGGGTCGGGTGGTCGGGACGCTCTGTTCGGTCTACACCAACGCCGGCAACCTCGGCCTGCCGATCGCGGCCTACGTGCTCGGTGACATGACCTGGATGGGCCGATCCTGCTGCTGCAGATCGGCATCATGCAGCCGACGGCACTCGCCCTGCTCGACCTCGCCGCGGCGCGTAGGGAGCACCGCCGGCTCAGCTGGGTGCGCTACGCGACGCTGCCGCTGCGGAACCCGATCACGGTCGGCACCGTCGCGGGACT
>NZ_CANG01000502.1:0-207 GCF_000309315.1 Sedimentibacter sp. B4 | reverse complement strand
CGTTGGCGAGCAGACCCCGCCGGTTGGCGATCACCTCGCTCTGCGGGGACGCCCAGGCCCCGATCCGCGAATCGAGCGGACGGGTGGCGAAGTAGGCGTCCGACTCCTCCGCCGAAGTCATCTCGACCGATCCTTCGACACGGACGACGCGCTCCTGCACCACCCAATGGAACTGCACTGCGGCAAGGGAATTCGCGGCCAGCTCCC
>NZ_CANG01000503.1:0-215 GCF_000309315.1 Sedimentibacter sp. B4 | reverse complement strand
TTCCCGTCCTTGCCGGTGAGGACGGAGTTCTGCGCGTATTCCAGGCCGGCACCGCCGGTGCCGTCCGCCTTGACGAAGCCGATCACATTCGCCGCCACGGCCCGGTTGGGGTAGACGCGGGTCGGCTGGCTCTCGTCCGAGAGCCCGACGAGCTTCTCCGCGCTCATCGCGGTCTGGATCTGCCGGTAGGTCGCGGCCGACACCCTGGTCGCCAC
>NZ_CANG01000504.1:0-235 GCF_000309315.1 Sedimentibacter sp. B4 | reverse complement strand
CCGTCCAGGATCCGGCCACTCGCGTGGACGACCCGAAGCGGAGATCCACGACCACGGCCGATCCGCCGCCAGGCACCCGCCGTCCCGCGACCGTCCCGACAAGCCCGTGCAGTTCTGTCGCGATCTCGGGCGCCGTCACCTTCATCCGGCGCCCCCGCAGCGGGATGTCGGCCAGCTCGCGGTCGCCCAGGCGGATCGTGAGCAGCCCGCTCATCGGCGGGACCAGGACGAGCCG
>NZ_CANG01000505.1:0-232 GCF_000309315.1 Sedimentibacter sp. B4 | reverse complement strand
GATGTCGCGGTCGGCTGGAGTGGGCAGCAGCAGGACGTCGGCACTGGCGACGGCGCGTCCGGCACGACCGACCTGCTGGTAGTAGGCCACCGGTGAGCTCGGCGCACCGAGGTGGATGACGAAGCCCAGGTCGGGCTTGTCGAACCCCATGCCGAGCGCAGAGGTGGCCACCAATGCCTTCACCCGGTTGTCGCGCAGGCGGGCCTCGAGCTCCTCCCGCTCAGCGGGCTCG
>NZ_CANG01000506.1:0-241 GCF_000309315.1 Sedimentibacter sp. B4 | reverse complement strand
CCCAGTTCGCACCCGAACGACCGCATCTGGTCCCCTCTGTCAATGGGTGGGTTGGAGGCGCGTCGATGTTCGGGTGTGAGTCGACCGCGCTGGACTTAAGTGCCGCCCCGAGGTGCCCTCCCGGGCTCGCGCCCAGTTGCTCGTCGGGGTCGCTGGTGATCGTGGTGGCGTCGGCCAGGAGGTGTCGATACACGACGTCGGAGAGTCGGCGTTTGAGGCAGCGGAGGGCTTCCATGCGGGT
>NZ_CANG01000507.1:0-228 GCF_000309315.1 Sedimentibacter sp. B4 | reverse complement strand
AGCGGCTCCACCAGTGGCGCCGGTCAGGCTCTCGGGGTCGCGAACGCCGTCCTCTTCCGCGCCCACCGGCTGCGCTGATCCCGAGGGGACGGTTCCTGCGTCGTCCCTCACCACGCCCCACCCCGGCGCAGGATCGGGGCTACCGGGGACGGTTCCTTTCCGGTTCATTCCGCCCATGACGAGCCGATTGAACCGGAAGGGGACGGTTCCGAATTCCGTAGCGTTCTC
>NZ_CANG01000508.1:0-237 GCF_000309315.1 Sedimentibacter sp. B4 | reverse complement strand
TTCACCGAGTTCAGGATCGTGCCCTCGGTGAGGAACTCCCGCAGCTCGTCGGCCGCCATCCGTGCGCAGTTCTCCTCCGCCTCGTTGGTGGAGGCGCCCAGGTGCGGGAGGGTGACCACCTTGTCTCGCTTGTTCAGGGCGGGAGAGGGGAAGTCGCAGATGTAGGCGCGGAGCTGGCCGCTCTCCAGCGCGCTCACCACGGCGGCCTCGTCCACGATCGGCCCGCGGGCGAAGTTA
>NZ_CANG01000509.1:0-203 GCF_000309315.1 Sedimentibacter sp. B4 | reverse complement strand
CGGAGTTCCTCGCGAAGCTCGCAGGTCTCGCGACCCGCGCGCAGCAGAAGGAGCAACACCTCTACTGCTGGGTGTGCGTCTAGCCCGAACCTTCCGCTCTTGCCGCCGTGTGCGCAGTTGGATCTTGGCAGGGGGGCGCGCATCAAGGCGTCGGCGGGTCCTGCAGCCGAGTCTGGGTTCGGTAGGTTGCGTAGGCAGGTTTA
>NZ_CANG01000510.1:0-206 GCF_000309315.1 Sedimentibacter sp. B4 | reverse complement strand
TCCCGGGAGAAGACGCTGGAGGCGCAGGACAAGCAGCAGGCGATCACGGACGCCTCCAAGGATGCGGCGAACGCGACCGCGGACGCGATCCCGCTCAGCACCGTGGCCCAGGTCGACGTGGTCAAGGCACCGGCCACGGTGACCCGGGTGGACGGCACGCGCCGCCACGCTCACCGCGAGCTCGGAGGGCTCCGACCTGGGCACGA
>NZ_CANG01000511.1:0-215 GCF_000309315.1 Sedimentibacter sp. B4 | reverse complement strand
TGACCACCCTCAGGTAGTCCTCGCGCAGCGGGGCCCGGGCCGCGACCAGCTTCACGATCTCGTCGTAGACCTTCGGCTGCAGCGTGGCGAACGACAGGTCCTCCAGCTCCCACTTGATCGCGTTCATGCCGAGGCGATGCGCCAGCGGGGCGAAGATCTCCAGGGTGTCGCGGGCGATCGCCATCTGCTTGTCCTGGCGCAGGTAGCCGATCGTG
>NZ_CANG01000512.1:0-223 GCF_000309315.1 Sedimentibacter sp. B4 | reverse complement strand
GCACTGCCGAACTGAAGGCCGCCCCATGCCGCCGCGTCCGCAGAGGTCGAGGAGCTGATGGCCACGGCACGCAGCCAGGCCGAGGAGTACGCCGGCAGGCTCGAGAAGGACGCGCTCACCTGGGACCAGCGGCGCCAGGCCGCCCACGCAGAGGCCGACCAGATCGTCGCGGCCGCTCACGCCAAGGCCGCCCAGATCACGACCGCAGCCGACAACGCCGCGA
>NZ_CANG01000513.1:0-229 GCF_000309315.1 Sedimentibacter sp. B4 | reverse complement strand
CACTGTTCTCCGTTGGATCTGCTCCGGGCGGTTGGCCCGGTTGGCCTGCTGTTCTGTGCTAAAAGGATTTAGCAAGCAGGACGCTAGCAGCTCTGTGGTGAGGGCGCAAGGGGGTGCTAAAAGGTTTCTGCAAGTGGTACCGGTACCATGTTCACGACACCCTTGTGATCCGTGGAGGAATGATGGCCAAACGCGCCACCCTGGCCGATGTGGCCCAGCTGGCCGGCCT
>NZ_CANG01000514.1:0-218 GCF_000309315.1 Sedimentibacter sp. B4 | reverse complement strand
CGAGCCGGCCATGAACGAACTCGGCCGGATCAAGAACGTGACTCGCCGGGTCGACAGCACGGGTTCGTCCCGGCACGAGGATCACCACCATGGCGTCCTTGGTCGCTATCAGGACATCTCGGTCGCCGAACCTCTCGACGATGGCCCTCTCCATGGCGAGCGCTGCTTCGTCGATTCGGGCCCCGCCCTCGGGTGGCGCAGCGAGAAGCACGCAGTGA
>NZ_CANG01000515.1:0-437 GCF_000309315.1 Sedimentibacter sp. B4 | reverse complement strand
ATTCGCCTTGCTCTCCTTCCAGTTCCCGGACGCCCGCGGCATCACGCCCGCCAGCGAGGCGATCTCGTTCCTGCGCAACTTCCCGTGGCTACAACTGCCGATCTGGCTGGCCGTGGTGTGGATCGTGTTCCTGATCGCCGCGTGGTCGAATGCGGCCAACCTGACCGACGGCCTCGACGGCCTGGCCACCGGCGCGAGCACCCTGGTGTTCGCCACCTACGGCTTCGTGAACGTGTGGCAGTACAACCAGTCCTGCGCCTGGGCGGACGCCGGTCCGCTGTGCTACGAGGTGCGCGACCCGCACGACCTGGCTGCGGTCTCGATCGCGCTCGCGGGTGCGTGCTTCGGCTTCCTGTGGTGGAACGCCAGCCCGGCGAAGATCTTCATGGGTGACACCGGCTCGCTGGCGATCGGCGGCGCGCTGGCCGCCCTGAGCA
>NZ_CANG01000516.1:0-268 GCF_000309315.1 Sedimentibacter sp. B4 | reverse complement strand
AGCAGGAACAGGGCCATCGCGAGCACGACGAGCCCCGAGATCCGGGTGAGCAGGACGCGGTTCGCGTACAGCACCTGCCCGGCCGCGGTCACCGAGAGTCCGAGCAGGACGAACACCGTGCTGAAGCCGATGATGAAGCCCAGCGACGTCTTCAGCACCTGCGCCAGGTGCGCGCGTCCACCGGCCTGCACGGACGCGGCGCCGAGCCCTGTGACCACGGAGACGTACGCGGGGATCACCGGCAGGACACAGGGGGAGAGGAACGACA
>NZ_CANG01000517.1:0-241 GCF_000309315.1 Sedimentibacter sp. B4 | reverse complement strand
ACAGGGGCTCGTAGATCGGGCCGTAGGTGCCGTAGAGGGCGGTGTCGACGTGGAACGGGTTGAAGTCGACGGTGATCGGGGTCGTGCTGCCCGCCCAGACCCGCAGCGTGGACGCCGTGGCCGGTGCACTGCTGGCGGCCGAGCCGGAGGGGGCCGGAGCCGGCGACGTGCAGGCGGCCAGGGTCAGGGACAACGCCACCGCGGTGGCGGCCAGTGCCAGGGAGATCTTCTTCACGTTCGA
>NZ_CANG01000518.1:0-234 GCF_000309315.1 Sedimentibacter sp. B4 | reverse complement strand
TCGGACAGCTCTCGCAACTCCTGAACAACTCACGCCGCGAGATCCGAGAGCGCGTGGATCCCATCAACAGGTCGCTGCGCCAAACGGAGTTCGCACCAGGCCAATTCCTCCATGTCCGGGTTGATGACCGGCGCTTGCCAGAGGTAACCCTCTTCCTACAGACACTCGCCGAGATCACGTCCGGCTCCCTGGAGGATGCCCTCGGCTCCGAGCTCGGACCCGAGGCGCGTGAAC
>NZ_CANG01000519.1:0-206 GCF_000309315.1 Sedimentibacter sp. B4 | reverse complement strand
TGTACGCGCCGAGCCGTCGCCGGGAGCGCCGCAGCGACGTGATCGAGTTGTTGAAGAGCACCTACCGGGTGCAGGAGGTCATCGACTACTCGGGACTCGAGTACGACAACCTGTTCCTCGAGGGCACCGGTGCGATGGTGTTCGACCATCTCGAACGGGTCGCGTACGTGGCCAGTTCGCACCGGGCCGACCCGGTCATCCTGGAA
>NZ_CANG01000520.1:0-384 GCF_000309315.1 Sedimentibacter sp. B4 | reverse complement strand
GGCGCCTTGATGGCCCATACCTGGAGGCTGATCGCCTTCTCGTCGGGAGAGGAGAAGGCCACGGCGAGTCCCACGGTCAGCAGCGCGACCACCAGCAGGGAGATTACGAACTCCTTGACCAGGTCGTACGGCTTGGTAGGGAAGGCGTGTGAGTCCGGGGTCACCTGGCGACCACGCCGGCGGGGTGTCGATTCAGCAGTCATGATTGCGCTCCTCGGCTTCGATCGGCGGAACGACCCCGTGACGCCTCACCAGGATGATGTGGACGAGCACGAGGACTCCGAGTGCCCCGGGGAGCAGCACGACATGCCAGAGCAGCATCTGTGCGGGGTTCAGGACGTTGAAGAACGCCCCCACACCGACAGCGTTGAGGCCGTCCTTGGC
>NZ_CANG01000521.1:0-200 GCF_000309315.1 Sedimentibacter sp. B4 | reverse complement strand
ACGATCACGGAGAACAGCGTCAAGGAGTACCTGAAGCGGATCCGGGTGAAGTACACGAACGTGAACCGTCCCGCTGCCAGCAAGCTCGACCTGTTCCGGCGCGCCATCGAGGACGGCATCGTCCCGCCGGTCGAACCGCACCAGTGAGCTGAGCAGCCCCGGTCAGTACCAGCCGTGGGCCCGCTTGAAGCCCCATGCCC
>NZ_CANG01000522.1:0-201 GCF_000309315.1 Sedimentibacter sp. B4 | reverse complement strand
CGGGTTCGTGGCGGCCGTGCAGCCGGCGAACGAGGTGGCCAGGGCAAGGGCGAGCGCGGCTGCGCTGAGGTGCTTGAGGTTCATGATCTCCTTGGTTCTTCGATCCGGGCAGCCGCCCGGGGCCTGCTCAATCCTTCTGGCGGCGGCGCCGTCCCGCGACCAGCAGGAGCACGCCTGTGGCGAGGATACCGGCGCCGAACA
>NZ_CANG01000523.1:0-216 GCF_000309315.1 Sedimentibacter sp. B4 | reverse complement strand
CTTCGACGAGGTGCTGGAGCTGCTCCACCTCGGCGGGCGCTCGCTGCCGCACGCCGTGCTGATGATGATTCCGGAGGCATGGGAGAACCACACCGAGATGGACGACGCACGGCGCGCGTTCTACTCGTTCCACGCCTCGATGATGGAGCCGTGGGACGGACCGGCGTCCGTCACCTTCACCGACGGGTCGCTGATCGGTGCGGTGCTCGACCGCAA
>NZ_CANG01000524.1:0-339 GCF_000309315.1 Sedimentibacter sp. B4 | reverse complement strand
ACACGATCCACACCGACTGCATCCAGGCGTCCGCTGCCGGCGAGCCGCTCAGCTACTCGATGCTGTTCACCCACGCCCAGGACACGCTGATGACGGTGAACAGCGAGTTCCGGCTGGTCAAGAAGCTGGCCGCGGTCTTCGAGCGGGTGGACGCCCGCCTGGCCGCGCTGGAGGCGTCCGTGCCGCAGCCGGACGAGGTCAACTCATGAGCGTCCCGAACGGTTTCCCCGAGGGTTTCCTGTGGGGCGGCGCGATCGCCGCGAATCAGGCCGAAGGCGCCTGGCAGGCCGACGGCAAGGGATGGTCCGTGGCCGACATCAACCTCTTCCGCGGCGACAT
>NZ_CANG01000525.1:0-203 GCF_000309315.1 Sedimentibacter sp. B4 | reverse complement strand
CAACCCGCTCGCCGTCGCGGACGCGATCAAGCGCAAGAAGGAGATCCTGCTGGAGGGCCGCGGGCCCGTCCTGCTGGACACGATCACCTACCGGATCTCCGGGCACTCCCCGTCCGATGCCTCCAGCTACCGCACCCGCGAGGAGATCGAGGCGTGGGAGGCGGCCGACTCGATCACGTCCTTCGCCGACCTGCTGGTCGGAA
>NZ_CANG01000526.1:0-216 GCF_000309315.1 Sedimentibacter sp. B4 | reverse complement strand
GGATCGTGGCCAGAGCGATCTGAAGCGACTCGCGCATTCCCACGACAGCGGTGCCGACCTCGGCGAGGATCGCCTGGCCGAGCCGGGCGACCTCGGCGACCGGCATGGTGTTCGTCATCGGGTGGTCCTTTCGTCACGAAGCCTGTCGATCGCGTCGAGCCAGGTCTGCAGGGTGCGGGCGGTGGGGCGTTGCCCTGAGGCGAGCCCTGCGACCAC
>NZ_CANG01000527.1:0-346 GCF_000309315.1 Sedimentibacter sp. B4 | reverse complement strand
GGAACAGCACCGACTTCTTGTCCAGGAAGCGCTTCGCCAACGCCATGATCGGGTCGAGCTCGTCGAGCACCTTCTGGATCAGCGGCGGGGTGGCGGCGAGTTCGCTCATCACGGCGTGGATCTCGTCGTCGTACATGGTGCCGCGCACCTGGGCAAGGTAGAGCCCGAGCAGGTAGCAGGCTGCGACCTGGGTGAGGAAGCCCTTGGTGGAAGCCACGCCGATCTCGGGGCCGGCGTGGGTGTAGATGTTCGCGTCCGACTCGCGCGGAATGGTGGCGCCGTTGGTGTTGCAGATCGCGATCACCTTCGCGTGCTGTTCGCGGGCGTGCCGGATCGCCATCAGGGT
>NZ_CANG01000528.1:0-229 GCF_000309315.1 Sedimentibacter sp. B4 | reverse complement strand
CTGCAAGCGGCGTCCAGCAAAGGGCCGTCGAAACGGTCCACGCGGTACCGCCCTCTGTCGGAGGTCCCGGGATGTGGCACAACCACTCACGCCGCTGAGGATCGCCACAGTCGGGGGCAGCCGAGCTTGGCCGGATGACGCAGGTCTCCCTTCGCCCTGACACGTCAACTGGCGAGCAGTCGACGCAGGACGTAGGGCAGGATCCCCCCGTGCCGGAAGTAGATGGCCT
>NZ_CANG01000529.1:0-232 GCF_000309315.1 Sedimentibacter sp. B4 | reverse complement strand
AGCGCGTGCAGCATCTGGTCTTGCCCGCCCCGTTTGCCCCGACCAGCCCCACGACCGTCCCAGGTCGCACGCGAAAGCTGACGGACTGGAGTGCCGCGACCGGTCCGTACCGCTTGGAACAGGACTCGACCTCGAGCCCGCTGGTCAGTGCGATCTCGGCCACTTGTTCTCCCTCGTCGACGATCTCGGGCTGTGAGCGGTGTGCCCGCAGGGATCCGTCCGCGGGCACATC
>NZ_CANG01000530.1:0-239 GCF_000309315.1 Sedimentibacter sp. B4 | reverse complement strand
TTGACCGGCGTCTCCGGCGCCTGCGGCTCAGTGATCTGGTCGGTCATCACGCCTCACCTCCCGCGACTGCCCCGCGTCTACGCTGGGAGTTGTGGAGCGGCGCCTTGCTCGCCCCCATGTGCTCGGCCTCGAAACCGGAGAACCGGTGGCCCTCGCCGAAGAACTTGGTGCGGCCGAGCAGGGTCATCATCGGCTTGGTGAAGAAGAACACCACCGCGAGGTCGATCAGCGTGGTCAGG
>NZ_CANG01000531.1:0-382 GCF_000309315.1 Sedimentibacter sp. B4 | reverse complement strand
CAACCCCGACATCCACCGCAAGACCACAGCGCTGGAGATCTGGGCGGACACCGAGGGCAAGGTCGACTACGTGGTGGCCGGCGTCGGCACCGGCGGCACCATCACCGGGGTCGGGCAGGTGCTCAAGCAGCACAAGCCGGGGGTGAAGATCGTGGCGGTCGAGCCGGCCGAGTCGCCGCTGCTCTCCGCGGCCAGCCCGGGCCGCACAAGATCCAGGGCATCGGGGCCAACTTCATCCCCGACATCCTCGACCGGTCGGTGATCGACGAGGTGCTGCCGCAGAGCAGCGACACCGCCGTCGAGTGGGCCCGCAGGGCCGCCCGCGAGGAGGGCCTGCTGGTCGGCATCAGCTCCGGCGCTGCGCTCGCAGCCGCCGGCGAAC
>NZ_CANG01000532.1:0-475 GCF_000309315.1 Sedimentibacter sp. B4 | reverse complement strand
GGCCCCGAGGTCGGAGTAGGTGAACCCGCCGTTGCGGCCCACGATCTTGACGTTCTGGCGCATGTAGCCCAGATCGTTGCGGAAGGCCTCGAAGTTCCGGCAGGTGACGAACGGCGCGATCGCGCAGAACACGGGAATGTAGCCACACGTGGCCAGTCCCGACGCGACGCCGGTGACGCCGTGTTCCTGGATCCCGAACTCCAGGTACCGCTCCGGGTGCGACCTGGCGAAACCGCCCAGGCCGGACGAACCGCCGCTGTCGGCCGACAGCACGACGACCCTCGGATCGAGCGCCGCGGCCTCGGTGACCGCGTGACCGAAGGTGACGCGAGGGTCCAGCAGATTGCCGGTCATGATGCCGCCACCAGAGCTTCGAGCCGCCTGGTGTTGTCCTCGCAGTATTCGATCGCCGCGGCGAGTTCGGCGGCGCTCGGCTTCCAGTAGTGCGAGGCGACGGTGCCCTCGATCGAGGGGA
>NZ_CANG01000533.1:0-403 GCF_000309315.1 Sedimentibacter sp. B4 | reverse complement strand
CCGGCAACTCGTCGACCGCCCCCCGACGGCGATCATCGCGCACAACGACATGCTCGCGATCGGCCTCATGCACGGGCTCCAGGCTGCGGGTATCCGGATTCCGGAGGACGTCTCGATCGTGGGGATCGACGATGTCCTGGCTTCTCGCCTGGTAACCCCGAAGCTGACCACGATCGCGCTGCCCGCCCTCCAGCTCGGCCTCCAGGCGGTGCGCAACGTGGTCGCTCTGGTCCGCGGCGCCGTACCGAAGTCCGACTCGGCACTGGTGATGCCGGTACAGCTGAAGGTTCGTGAATCGACGGGGCCCGCGCGCAAGGCACAGAGCCTGCGCTGAGCGCCGCGACCGTCTACACCCAGGCGGCGCCCGGCACCGAGGTCCGGGCACGGTAGAGCGACGTGGACG
>NZ_CANG01000534.1:0-238 GCF_000309315.1 Sedimentibacter sp. B4 | reverse complement strand
CGACCACCGAGAGCGCTGCCCGGTTGAAGCGGCTGCGCTATCTGGTGGACAACGAGTGGCGCGAGTCGAAGACCGGCAAGTACATGCCGGTGATGAACCCGTCGACCGGTGAGCAGATTGCCGAGGCGCCGCAGTGCACGCAGGCGGAGGTCGACTCCGCCGTCGCCGCCGCTGCGCGGGCTTTCCCGGGTTGGTCGAACACCCCGATCCCGCAGCGGATCCAGCTGATGTTCCGGTT
>NZ_CANG01000535.1:0-373 GCF_000309315.1 Sedimentibacter sp. B4 | reverse complement strand
GATGATGGTGCGGACGCCGATGCGTGTGGTCACGGGTCTCCTCTCGATGCGGACGGCGCGGTCCTGCGCTGAGGCCGAGGCTGCGGGACCCCGTTGGCTCCGCAAAACACCCTCTCGCAACTCGCTCAACTATACAGGTACAGGCTGGCAATGCGCCCCTTGTCGGCGTATGCTATCTATACAGGTATAGCAGTTCAGCTCCTGGAACACTCCCGCCGCCGGATCGGCGAGAGGCCGACAAGAAACGGAGGCGCAACGATGCGCACAGTGGCAGATTTCGCGCAGCACTTCGACCTCGCCCTGCATCAGCAGGACGCAACCAAAGAGGTCATCCTGGGCTACTGCGAGGTCGCCCGCGAGAAGAAGGTCTCGG
>NZ_CANG01000536.1:0-213 GCF_000309315.1 Sedimentibacter sp. B4 | reverse complement strand
CCCGGATCCTCCTGGAGCAGCCCGTAGAGCGCCTCCGCCGGCTGGACCGGCGCGTGCAGCAGCACCGGCGTCGCCCCGGCGTTCAGGGCCAGCAGTCGCGTGATCTCGTTGGTCTGGTAGAACTCCTCGGGCTCGTCCATGCCAGCGACGGTCGGCGCGACGAACACCCCCGGCAGGGGCACCAGCCGCTCGTGGGCGAGCCCCAGAATGGTC
>NZ_CANG01000537.1:0-442 GCF_000309315.1 Sedimentibacter sp. B4 | reverse complement strand
TACTTGGCTCAGGCTGGACGACCCCGGCCACTCGTTTTGTGTGTCGTGCTTTGGGGCCGGGCCAGCCGTAGGCAACCGGCTGACCCGGCCCGGTGGAAGGCTCCGCAGTTGCCGCCTGCTCAACAGGGAGCGGCTAGCGGTGCACCTTCGCCCGGCCTTGTCCGGTTGCCAACACTCAACCGGACGAAGGACGCTTCTACAGATCGAGCAGCCTCAGGCTGAGCTCGGGGTCGAACCGATCGGTCGGCGCGCTCGTGGTGGCGTTGAGCACGCGGTCGGCCAGCCCTTCCGATACGGCCTCCTTGGCGGTGAGCCAGGTCTCGGCGTTGACCAGTTGCCGCAGTCGGGTGGCGCTGCGTCCGGATCGGCTGGCGTAGATGTCGATCAGGACCTCGTCTTGCCGCTTGAGTACCTGTGCCATGTCGGCCATCTCCTCAGCGTT
>NZ_CANG01000538.1:0-332 GCF_000309315.1 Sedimentibacter sp. B4 | reverse complement strand
TCGGCGACTGGCCGTTCTTGATGAAGTCGGCCCAGATCCCGACGCCCTCGGCCGCCTGGGGGGACCGTAACCGATCTGGTCGTGGGCGGCATTGATCACCTCGCCGCCCGCCTGGTAGATGGTGTTGTAGAAGGTCATCTGGCCGTAGGGCGCGGAGGCGATGCCGTAGACACCTGCGCTCTTGTTGGTCAGCTTGGCCACGTCCGCCTTGAAGTCGTCCCAGGTCCAGCCCGCCGTGGGAAGAGGCACTCCGGCTTCCTGGAAGAGCCGCTTGTTGTAGAAGACCCCGATGGTGTCGAAGTCCTTCGGCGCGCCGTAGAGCTTGCCATCGA
>NZ_CANG01000539.1:0-342 GCF_000309315.1 Sedimentibacter sp. B4 | reverse complement strand
CCGGGGAGCCGGTGCCGACGAACTGGGCCTGGGTCATCGGCTCACTCGGACGGGCTGGGCGGAGGCGCCAGCGGTGCCGTCGTGACGACGCGGTGCTCGCGAGCGAACGGGAACCGCTGCAGGAAGCGGCTGGGCAGGGCTGCGAGGAGGATCCCCCACCACCGTGAAGGTGATCAGCTTGTCCAGCGGATCGGACAGCAACCCTTGCAGGGTGGTCGAGGCGAGCAGCGACTGGCCCATCGCCTGGAACGCACCGACGATCGCACCGGTGCCGCCGCCCGTGGCCCCACCGAAGACGAACGCGGAGATCGGGGCCGACACGACCGCGGCCGCCACGCCGGA
>NZ_CANG01000540.1:0-208 GCF_000309315.1 Sedimentibacter sp. B4 | reverse complement strand
ACTTGCTGAGCGTGCCCATGATCAGGTCGACCTGGCCGAGCAGGCCGTAGTGGTCGGCGACGCCGCGTCCGCCGGGCCCCATCACGCCGATCGCGTGGGACTCATCCAGCAGAAGCCGGGCGTGGTGGCAGCGGACCAGTTGGATGATCGCCGGCAGGTCAACAACCGTGCCCTCCATGCTGAAGAGGGAATCGGTGACGACCAGGGT
>NZ_CANG01000541.1:0-229 GCF_000309315.1 Sedimentibacter sp. B4 | reverse complement strand
AGGTGCGCCAGACGGCCCTCGACAACTGGATCTTCCAGGGCACGCTCGACGTCGAGCACCTGCCCCAGCCCGAGAGTGAGGTGGCGCTGTGAGCCGCGTGATCGTCATCGGCGCCGGCCTGTCCGGCCTGGTCGCCGCCAACCGCCTCGCCGGCAAGGGCGTGGATGTCACCCTGCTCACCAAGGGCATCGGCGGGCTCCAGCTCGGCCAGGGCAGCATCGACGTGCTC
>NZ_CANG01000542.1:0-372 GCF_000309315.1 Sedimentibacter sp. B4 | reverse complement strand
GGCGCCCGGCAAGTTGGGCGACGTTGGCGCGAATCATTTCGCCGGCTTCACTTCTTGGCCCACCCCTGTGCCCTGGTGACCGCGCTGGTCCAGTTGCGGTAGAGCTCGGCGCGCACAGGTTCGGCGATGGATGGTTCGAAGACCGAAGCGATGCTCTGGGTGGCGAGGGCTTCGGCCTGGGTCGCCCATATTCCGCTGGCCAGTCCGGCGAGGAGGGCAGCTCCGACGCTGGTGGCTTCGGTGTTCGCCGGTCGAACGACCCGCACGCCGAGTTGGTCGGCTTGGAACTGCATGAGCAGGTCGTTGCGGGACGCCCCACCGTCGACGGCGATCTGGAGGATCTGGTTGCCCGAGACACGGGCCATGGTGTCG
>NZ_CANG01000543.1:0-241 GCF_000309315.1 Sedimentibacter sp. B4 | reverse complement strand
GGTCAATTCCGCTTGCGGTCCTTCGGGTTGCGCACCTCCACGCCGCCGAAGCCGCAGAAGCCCTTGACCGCGATCCGGGGTGCGACGCCGTCCGGCGGGGCGAGCTTGCGAACCTCGGCGCCGCCGAACACGGCGATCACGCTGCTGTCCACGTCGGTGCCCGGCGGCACCGTGACCTCCACGCCGCCGAAGAGGCAGAACACGTTGAAGGTCAGCTCGTGGGCCTCGAAGGTGGCCTCGG
>NZ_CANG01000544.1:0-230 GCF_000309315.1 Sedimentibacter sp. B4 | reverse complement strand
CTGCGCGGCGAGCGCCAGGGCCGAGCGGACCCGCTTCGCCGAGACCGGCACGGCCGTGCCGAGAGCCTGGGCGAACAGGCCGATCCGGAGTTCCTCCAGCAGCCAGCCGATCTCGGACACCCGCTGCGGGAGCGGACCGGAGGGGAAGCGTGCACAGAGTTCGGCGTACTCGTCCTCGAGGTCGGCGATCACGGCCAGCCCCTCGGCCTCGTGGCGGGGATTGGTCAGCG
>NZ_CANG01000545.1:0-212 GCF_000309315.1 Sedimentibacter sp. B4 | reverse complement strand
GCGGGTTCAGCCTGCATCGCCGGGTCGGGCCGGACGGGCTCGAGATCGGCTACTGGCTGGACGCGGCGCACACCGGGGTCGGGCTGGCGACGGAGGCCGTCGGTGGTCTCACCGCGGTGGCCCTGGCCCTGCCGGAGGTCGAACGGGTCGAGATCCACACCGACGAGGGCAACGCACGCAGTGCGGCCGTGCCGCGGCGCCTCGGTTACCAA
>NZ_CANG01000546.1:0-240 GCF_000309315.1 Sedimentibacter sp. B4 | reverse complement strand
CGCCAAGGATCGCGAAGCTCGTCCTCACCAAGGTAGGACGGCTGGTTCTGGCGCTTCACGGCCGTTGCACTCTTCACCACGTCGGCAGCACGGTGGTTGTACGCACCGACCATCTTTGCCTCGTAGAGCGGCAACATCCGCTCGACAGTGTCCGTCATGCGGGGACTTCCTTGCCGAATGGTGCGCGGTACTCAGCTTCTTGGGCGATGGCTGCGGCCATTGCGTCGTAGACAGCCAGGA
>NZ_CANG01000547.1:0-241 GCF_000309315.1 Sedimentibacter sp. B4 | reverse complement strand
CCCGACCGCGGACGCCTTGACCCGCATCGGCAGGTCCTTGCTGACCAGCACCACGTCGCGGTCCTCAGCGCGGTAGTTCAGCGCGACCGCGAGGATGCGGGAGTCGTTGTCACCCAGCCGGAAACCCGGCGGCAGCACCTCGGGATCGGTGTGGTTGAGCTCGACCTGCACCGTGCCCTCGGCCTCGTTCACCGGAACCGGCGCGTCGAGGCGCCCGTACTTCACCCGCAGGTCGTCGAGG
>NZ_CANG01000548.1:0-289 GCF_000309315.1 Sedimentibacter sp. B4 | reverse complement strand
TGGAGGCCCCCGACGACAAGACCGTCGTGGTGAAGATCAACCAGAAGACCAAGAACGTCGGCAACGTGCTGCGCATGCTCACCGAGAACTACGTGCTGCCGCAGTCGGTGTTCTCCGGCATCGCCGACGACAAGCTGCCCACCGAGGTCATGGACAAGCCGCTCGGCACCGGCCCCTTCACTCTGGACAAGGCAGACCAGACACAGGTCGTACTGACCCTCAACGACAAGTACTGGGGCAAGACCTACTACGGCGGCCTGCCGGTGATGAAGCAGATCATTCACCCGAT
>NZ_CANG01000549.1:0-210 GCF_000309315.1 Sedimentibacter sp. B4 | reverse complement strand
TGACCCCGCAGGAGTTCGTCGCGGGCATCGCTTCCGGCCGCCAGGCCTACCTCGACGGCTTCGGCATCTCCTTCGACAACTGGCACTCGACCGACAGCCCGGAGAACACCGAGCTCGCGCAGTCGATCTACCTGGCGCTGGACGAGGCGGGCCTGATCGACGTCCGCGAGGTCGAGCAGTTCTTCGACCCGGTCAAGGCGATGTTCCTGC
>NZ_CANG01000550.1:0-233 GCF_000309315.1 Sedimentibacter sp. B4 | reverse complement strand
CCTTGTCGATGGCATCCTGCACGGCCGAGGCCTGGGCCACAGAGAAGGTGACAACTCCAAGGCTCAGGGCCGGCGTTCGAGTGAAATGGTCGATGACGCGTGCAGCGACGGCTGCCGCTTCAATTGGGTTGTCCGCGGTGGCACCCCGGCGATACACGCCGTTGACCTTGTGGAACGACACTGCCGGGTCCCCGGCCTTGCTGCCCGGGCTGGGGAAGACGACCAGCTTGCCG
>NZ_CANG01000551.1:0-242 GCF_000309315.1 Sedimentibacter sp. B4 | reverse complement strand
CGGTTGCGGGGACGGGCCGCCAAGCACGGTCGCTCGGTCGAGGCCGAAGTGCGGGCGATCCTCGATGCGACCGTCGACCTGCCCGAGGAGAACTTCCTGCTGGCCCTGCGGGCGGCGGTGTCCGAGATTGGCGGGGTGGAACTTCCGCTGGAGCCGCGAACCGACTTGCCTCGGCCGGTGGACCTGACGTGATCATCGCCGACACCAACGTGGTGTCGGAGTTCATGCGTGATGAGCCCGAT
>NZ_CANG01000552.1:0-241 GCF_000309315.1 Sedimentibacter sp. B4 | reverse complement strand
AAGCCGGTGCCGTCGGAGGCCGGCTGGTTCTGCCGGAGGAAGAATTCCTCCCAACTCCACCTCACGCGCTCATTGTGCAGGGGTGCACGGGCCGGCGGAGGGCTACTCGCCGGTCGCCCCGTCGATCGCCTCCCGGATCAGGTCGGCGTGACCGTTGTGCCGGGCCCATTCCTCGATCAGATGCAGATAGAGCGCGCGCACCGACCAGGTCTCCCCGCGGCGGTCGAAGGTGTGGTCCAGG
>NZ_CANG01000553.1:0-219 GCF_000309315.1 Sedimentibacter sp. B4 | reverse complement strand
ACTCCTGCCAGTACCACCAGGCGGCGCAGGCGGCACCGACCAGCAGCACGGTCACCCCGATCACTCTCGACACGGCACTCCTCCTCAGGATCGTGTTCCCTTTCATCGCGTGCCGGACGGGCTCGGCGTCATCGCGACCTTCGGACCGGCGTCCGCGGTCGACGTCGGGCCGGGCGTCGATTTGGGGGAGCCGCTCGCTGCGCTGACCGGTTCGTCCGG
>NZ_CANG01000554.1:0-229 GCF_000309315.1 Sedimentibacter sp. B4 | reverse complement strand
GCCGAGTGCGGTGAGGGTGACCAGGCCAGTGCGGAAGATCCGGTTCATGGTGTGCTGCTCCTTTGAGCTCGGGGTACCTGTGCCACCATCCTGTGGGCCCCCGCGCGGCCGCCACCATCGATCCGCCCGCCTTGGCAGCGAACCGCCAGCCCCGTCCCAGCCAAACCCCCAGCTCCCGGCAGGAACCCCGGGTGGGCCTGGGACAACGGAACCGGTCCGGAGATGCGAA
>NZ_CANG01000555.1:0-241 GCF_000309315.1 Sedimentibacter sp. B4 | reverse complement strand
CGTCGAGGTCCGCGTCGACCTGCACGTCCCTGCGGCCGATCACCACCAGGGTCGGCACCCGCACGTCGGGCAGTGCCCGGTCCGCACCCTCCACCCAGAGTTCCCGGGCGAAGGGCAGGTTCGCGGGGGTCTCGAAGCTCGACAGCACCATGCGGATGTTCTCGGGCAACCCCGGGTCCGGATCCATCGGGCGGCCGTCTGCGTAGCGGGTCGCCGCGGCCTCCACCATCGCGAGGAGCGA
>NZ_CANG01000556.1:0-234 GCF_000309315.1 Sedimentibacter sp. B4 | reverse complement strand
GATCGACATCATGATCCCCAGCTACAAGTCGAACAAGGCGCTCGGCGACTCCATCGCCCAGTACTTCATCGACAACGGCAAGCGCCTCCACGTCACCTACATCCTGTGGCGGCAGCGCAGCTACACCCTGACTCGCGGCTCCTGGAAGAAGATGGAAGACCGCGGCAGCGACACCCAGAACCACATGAACCACGTGCACGTCTCCTTCGAGCCGAGCTGATCTCCCCCCTCCAA
>NZ_CANG01000557.1:0-419 GCF_000309315.1 Sedimentibacter sp. B4 | reverse complement strand
CGCCGACGCGCTGGCGCGGTACTGGCCGCACTTCCTGCGCTCGTTCGGCTACGCCGCCACGGCGACCGTGGGGACGCTGCTGCTGGGCTACCCGCTCGCCTGGTTCATCGCGCACCGCTCGGGGAAGTACAAGAACGCGCTGCTCGTGCTGGTGGTCGCGCCGTTCTTCACGAACTTCCTGATCCGCACCCTCGCCTGGCAGATCATCCTCACCGACACCGGCCCGGTGACCGGGTTCTTCCGGGCGACCGGGCTGACTAGCGTCCTGCAGGCGGTCGGACTGACCAACAACGACACCCTGCTGTTCTCGCCGTTCGCCGTCGTCTCCGGCCTCGTCTACAACTTCCTGCCGTTCATGGTGCTGCCGCTGTACGCCTCGCTGGACGCCTCGACACCCGGTTGCTGGACGCCGCCGGTGA
>NZ_CANG01000558.1:0-355 GCF_000309315.1 Sedimentibacter sp. B4 | reverse complement strand
CCGGATCGGAGGCTGCGGCAACCGGGCGCATCGCAAACCGCTAGGGTGGAACCTGAACACGGGGCTGGGCCGCACTGCCCGCCGCTGGACACCGGTTCGTAAAGGAGACCCTCACAACATGACCGTCAAGGTTGGTATCAACGGCTTCGGCCGGATCGGCCGCAACTACTTCCGTGCCCTCGTCGCCTCCGGCGCCGATCTCGACGTGGTGGCCGTCAACGACCTCACCGACAACAAGAGCCTCGCGCAGTTGCTCAAGTACGACTCGATCCTGGGCCGCTTCCCGGGTGAGGTCACGTACGACGAGAAGGCCCTCTACGTGGACGGCAAGGAGATCAAGGCGTTCGAGGAGCGC
>NZ_CANG01000559.1:0-224 GCF_000309315.1 Sedimentibacter sp. B4 | reverse complement strand
AATTCCGGACGGAAGTGCTGCTTCAGCTCGTCCGACACCTTCGCCTTCATCTTTTCGTAGCTGCCGACCTCATCCGTGCTCTGGCTGAACCCGAGGTTGACCGCCTTCGAAATGTCGCGGGTGCCGAGGTTGGTGGTCATCACGATCACGGTGTTCTTGAAGTCGACCACGCGACCCTGGGCATCGGTGAGCCGGCCCTCATCAAGAATCTGCAACAGCGAGTT
>NZ_CANG01000560.1:0-394 GCF_000309315.1 Sedimentibacter sp. B4 | reverse complement strand
CGCCGCGCGCAACTCCGCACCGATGCCGGCGCCGACCCGTTCGGTGGTGGCTTCGTCGTCGAGGTGGCCCAGGTACGCCATGGACGGGTACGGCGAGCCCGTGCGATGGTGCAGGCGGGTGACGTCCCCGCCCTCCTCGTCGGTGGCGATCAGTGTGTTCGGGTTGGCGGCGTGAATGGCAGCGGTGAGGGCGCGCAGCTGGGTCGGCTCCACGATGTTGGTGCCGAACAGGCAGACCGAGCCGAGGCCGTCGGCCAGTTCGCGAGCCAGCCAGTCCGGCAGTACCGGTCCGGTGAAGCCGGGCATCAGCGTTGCGTTGACCGCCCGCAGCAGGTCGGCCTCCATGTCAGCCCTTCACCGCCCCGGCGACAAGGCCCGAGGTCAGGCGTCCCTG
>NZ_CANG01000561.1:0-338 GCF_000309315.1 Sedimentibacter sp. B4 | reverse complement strand
GCGATCAGGTAATCGGCGATCCGGTGGCCCAGCGCGCTCTCGGCGTAGGGCGTGAGCATGATGTCCAGGGCGCGCCCGTTCTTGTGGAACGGCAGTCCGCCGGCGCGCCAGCCCCCGTAGGAGTTCACCGCAGGGAACAGCGCGCACACGGACCGGTAGATGTGGACGGTGTCCTTGCGTAGCTTGCGCTCGACGGCGGAGCCGCGCGGGCAGGGATCCCAGGTGGTGCCCGCGGCGGCGATCGGCGCGGACTCGGTCAGCCCCGACTCCAGCACCCAGCCGTAGCCGTCGGCGTACTCGACCTGGCGGTACTTGCCCTTGATCGTTGCGGTGGCGCT
>NZ_CANG01000562.1:0-206 GCF_000309315.1 Sedimentibacter sp. B4 | reverse complement strand
GCACGACCACCGGCTTCACCCCCACCGTGCGCAGGAAGACGATGTCCTGGGCGAAATCGACTTCAGCGCGTCGTCAACCATGGCGTTTCCGCCGTACTTCACCACGATGGTCTTCCCGACGTAGCGCTCCAGCCACGGCAGTGCTTCGATCAGGATGGCCGCCTTGCTCGCCGCATCGCTCATGTGGAGTACTCCGCGTTCTCTTT
>NZ_CANG01000563.1:0-439 GCF_000309315.1 Sedimentibacter sp. B4 | reverse complement strand
CACCTCCTTCTCCGAGAACGACGGCAACAAGGCGGAACAGGCGACGATTCAGGTCTACACCTCACCGGTCGCCGGGGTCGCGGACGCCACCCTCGGCCGCCTGGTCGCCAGCGAGGCCGCGTCCATGCTGAACTCCACGCTCACCGAGGCGTACCTGACGCAGATCTACGTCGGCTTCAACGACATGGGCAAGCAGTTCGTCACCATGGCCGACGGGGCCGACCAGCTCGCCGACGGCGCGCGGAAGCTCGCCAACGGAATCTCCGACGCCGCCGACGGCTCCCGGCAGCTCTACACCGGTCAGTTCCAGCTGGCCACCGGGCTCAGCCAGATGGCGACCCAGACCACGTCGATGCCCTCCGACGTCCGCAAGCTCGCGAACGGCGTCAGCGACTACGTGGACGGCGCCAACCAGCTCGCGCAGCAGACCATCGACTCG
>NZ_CANG01000564.1:0-200 GCF_000309315.1 Sedimentibacter sp. B4 | reverse complement strand
CTTCGCGAAGATCCGGCCGAAGTACGCCGAGTTCGAGTCGGCGACGCTGGTCGACACCGACATCTTCTCCAGCCAGATCCCCGGCGGCATGTTGTCGAACATGGAGTCCCAGCTGAAGGCCCAGGGCGCCGGCGACCGGATCAAGGAAGTCATGGAGGAGGTCCCGCTGGTCAAGGCCGACGCCGGACACCCGCCGCTGG
>NZ_CANG01000565.1:0-241 GCF_000309315.1 Sedimentibacter sp. B4 | reverse complement strand
CTGGAGGCCCTGACCACCAAGAAGACCACCGCTGACGCGTCGGCGGCGCTGGCTTCGGCGGGCATCGTGCCGGTGGCCAAGACCCTCACCCTCGACCTGGGCGCCTACCTCACCGCCCTGAACCCCAAGGGCTCCTTCTACGGCCACGACAAGGTGGAGGGCCTCGCGCTGATCAACCACGGCCACACCCTCGTGATCGCCAACGACTCCGACTTCGGTATCGCCGGGGTCACCGGAGACA
>NZ_CANG01000566.1:0-461 GCF_000309315.1 Sedimentibacter sp. B4 | reverse complement strand
GGCTGTTGAGTTTCTCATGATGTCGTCGCGTTCGGTTGTGCGTGTGTTGTCGTCTGGCGTGGCTGCGGCGTTGGTCGTGCAGTTGGCGTTGTGGGGAGGTGCCCCGGCGGCAGCTTCGCCGTTGCCGGATGAGCCGGCTGGCTGCCTATCCCGGATCCAGTGCGGGTAAGGGGGGTTACCGTGGAACCGATACTGAGCCTTCCCGACCGACTTCGAGGATCACGCGTGGGAAGTGGAGGCGAAGGGCGTCTTCTGGGATGCCCGGATCGTACTTGGCAGCCTTGATCTGCCGGTCACCTTCTATGACCCAGCGCGTCTGGCACAGGATGTCCAGGAGGATGTCAAGGTTCCAGCGCAGCTTCGCCGTTCGAAACCTGATCGTGGTGGGGCGTTTGACTATCGAAGAGATGACAACCGCGGTTGCTGCGCTGCCGCCAGGCTTCTTCAGAGGAGACTCGTGA
>NZ_CANG01000567.1:0-433 GCF_000309315.1 Sedimentibacter sp. B4 | reverse complement strand
TCGCCGACCTGCTTGCGGATGGTGATGACCGGCTCCCCGTCCCGCTCGTCGAGGGTGGCGGTGCCGGGCTCGGTGGGCACTCCTGCGCGGCGGTAGAACTCGTCGATGTCCCAGGCGTCCCACTGGTTGGGGATGTCGCGGAAGAGCTCCAGCCGGTTTCCGGGGCGGTCGGGGGCGATCGCCTCCCGGCCGGTGGTGGTGTCGACCAGGGAGACCAGTTCGCCGGTGGCGTCCACCACAGCCCTGAGGTGCTCGTTGGCGAGGGTGAACGTGCCGTCCGGGTGTTCCTCGACCGCAGCCTGGGGGGTGGTGGACGAGGCGTCCACGCCGAGTGCGGGAACGCCGTCGCGGTCGTGTGGGGCGGCGTTGGCGATCAGGAGGGTCTCGCCGGTGCCGGTGAGAGCGGTGAGGGCGTCGGTGATGATCTCTTCGA
>NZ_CANG01000568.1:0-235 GCF_000309315.1 Sedimentibacter sp. B4 | reverse complement strand
CCGCATCGCTACTCAAGCGGCCTGAGGTCACTATCGCCGCTGGGCTCGCTGCCGGATTCTGGCTGGCGGCCGTCATGGGAATCTCGCGCTCGGGTGGGGGCCAGCCCTCCTCAACGCCGGACTGTCCCACGGCTCTCGACGACCACGGGACGATCACTTGCGTGTCCCCGGAGGTATTCCACCAGGCCCTCGTCGGACAACAGCTCATGATCGCCGCCGCCTTCGGGTTCTTCAT
>NZ_CANG01000569.1:0-380 GCF_000309315.1 Sedimentibacter sp. B4 | reverse complement strand
ATGGCCAGGAACAGGGCCATCCGGGCCACTTGAACGAGGTCGTCCCGCTCGGCACCCCGATGGACGTAGCGGTTGGCGAGGGCGTCACACAGGCCGAGATTCAACTCGACCAGTTCTGAGATGACGTCTTCCCGATCCTCGGCGGTGCAGCTGTCCAGACGCTCAAAGAGATCCTCGATGCGCTGTTCACGAGTGTTCTGGGATGGGGTGGGGATGGATGCGGGCGCGATGCCACGTGCCATCGTCTTCTCCTCTCGGAGTGGACGCCGGAGTCGGCACGTGGTTTGACCGCTCTGGACAATTCCCACGCTGGCAGAGCCGGGCGACCCGGTCAATGGGGGTGCGGACTCGACAGGGCGGAAGCGGACGAGGGTCGTACA
>NZ_CANG01000570.1:0-241 GCF_000309315.1 Sedimentibacter sp. B4 | reverse complement strand
CGCCTACTCGGCGCCCTCGATCGCGATGTTCACCACGCGGCGACCACGCCGGGTGCCGAATTCGACCTTGCCCGCGCGCAGCGCGAACAGGGTGTCGTCGCCGCCACGCCCCACGCCCTCACCAGGGTGGAAGTGGGTGCCACGCTGCCGGACGATGATCTCGCCTGCGCTCACCTGCTCGCCGCCGAAGCGCTTCACGCCGAGGCGCTGGGAGTTGGAATCGCGACCGTTGCGGGAGGAC
>NZ_CANG01000571.1:0-225 GCF_000309315.1 Sedimentibacter sp. B4 | reverse complement strand
CGATGGCGAGACCGGCGAAGAAGTGACCACCCCCACCCCCGGCCGTGGGCTGCCACGGCCGCGAGGTCGGCGCGGGAGGCGTTGACCCAGTCGGTGAACTGGGTGAAGTAGGTGTCGAGCTGGGCCTGCTCAATGTGCAACGGCCCGGTGGCCAGCCAGTTCACGAACGTCCCGAACCCGGCCAGCGCCTTGTCCCACAGCTGCGGCCACTCCCTCACGACCTGC
>NZ_CANG01000572.1:0-241 GCF_000309315.1 Sedimentibacter sp. B4 | reverse complement strand
TCGCCACGAGGCCGTAGACCCGGTCCATCAGGGCATCAACATCGGTGGAGTCGTAGCCGTTGCGCCGCACCGAGGGAAAGCCGTTCCGCAGGTCGATCCGCAGGGTCGGACCCAGGGAGAACCTCCGCGTCCGCGCCCAGAAAACGATCAGGACGAGGATCAGCGCCGCCACCATGACCACGCCGAGGGCCCCGAGCTGCATGGCTCGACCCTAGCCGGACGGTCAGCCGGTCAGCCGGCC
>NZ_CANG01000573.1:0-225 GCF_000309315.1 Sedimentibacter sp. B4 | reverse complement strand
GTACCAGCGCACCGCGTCGCGCCCAGTAGACCCAGGCCGGCTGGGAGCCGATCGGATGGAACAGCGAACCCATGCGTTCAGGCTAGGCGGACCGGACGCCGGTCCGGACGCACCACGCCGGTCGGGCCCCGGCCTGCCCGTGGTCAGGGCGAGCGGGTACCGTTGGTCTCCAGCACGAGCGAGCGCGGAGTTGATCATGACCGACCCCAACGGACCCTCGGCCAA
>NZ_CANG01000574.1:0-260 GCF_000309315.1 Sedimentibacter sp. B4 | reverse complement strand
AGGCCGTGTCGGATAATCAACATGTGGCTGACGAATCGCTTCTGCCTGATGGCTGGACGCTCAAGCGCGTCCGCACAATCGAGCCGAGTGCAGAACTGCTTGATCCGAGCGCCCACTACGTCGTGGCTGACCAGAGGCCAACTCTGACCAACTTGGACGAACTGGCGCCCACCGTCATCCTCTGCTTCTCAGGCCTCTGCCTTTGCCTCGTCCAGGAGGATAGCGACGAGCCCGAGTGGTGGATGGGCCAGCTGGACGAG
>NZ_CANG01000575.1:0-370 GCF_000309315.1 Sedimentibacter sp. B4 | reverse complement strand
GCGGCACAGCCCACAGACCCTCAGACTCTGCCGGGGGCCAACCATCCTCGTCCTGATCGAGAACGAACCGGATCCTCACAGGTCCAAGCACGAGCCCATTCTTCCGGAACGACCGGCCTCCACGGAGACAACCGTGAAGCGGCAGAAGCGAGTATGACGCGATGCGTTATAGTGGGTGAGTGATCAGATCGTTTCGGGACGCTGCAACCAAGCGGCTCTGGTCACGACAACGAATCAAGACCATCGACCCGCGGATCGAACGAGTCGCCCTGCGCAAGCTGGTGATGCTCGACGCCGCCGAGACCCTGGACGACCTCCGGGTGCCACCCGGCAACCGGCTCGAAGCCCTCCGCGGGGATCGGGTCGGCCA
>NZ_CANG01000576.1:0-391 GCF_000309315.1 Sedimentibacter sp. B4 | reverse complement strand
ATGTTGAACGGCGGGTTGGCCAGCACGTAGTCGGCCTGCAGGTCGGGGTGCAGGTCGCGGGCGAACGTGTCGCCCCAGCTCGGGCCGAGGTTGCCGATCAGCCCGTGGATGGCGAGGTTCATCTTGGCCATCCGCCAGGTGCGTTCCATGTTCTCCTGGCCGTACACGCTCAGGTCGCCGCGGTTGCGATCGTGCGCTTCCAGGAACTTCTCGGCCTGAACGAACATGCCGCCCGAGCCGCAGCACGGGTCATAGATGCGTCCGCTCTGCGGCTCCAGCATCTCCACCAGGACTCGCACCACCCCGGGCGGGGTGTAGAACTCCCCGCCCCGCTTGCCTTCGGCCGCGGCGAACTTGCCCAGGAAGTACTCGTACACCTCACCGAGCAGGT
>NZ_CANG01000577.1:0-199 GCF_000309315.1 Sedimentibacter sp. B4 | reverse complement strand
CATCGACTGACGACGCGTTCATCGCTTCGCGGACGGCCTCGGCGGCGGTCAGGGTCGCCGCTGCGAAGGGCTGCCACCCGCTTGGCGATGCGGCGGGCCGCGGCGACCAAGAAGTGCCCTGAACCACAAGCCGGGTCACAGACAGTCAGTGAGAGGTAGGCCTGCTCCGCATCAGCGGCCTTCGCTGCACGATCCAGCA
>NZ_CANG01000578.1:0-243 GCF_000309315.1 Sedimentibacter sp. B4 | reverse complement strand
AGACCATCGCAGCACGCCCGACTACGTACTGTTTCCCCCCTTCGTCGGACGCACGTTCCGAGCAACAGACCCGCTGGTAGCGTGCGAAACGCCCACACGATCAACCCCGACCGCTGCCCGGACACCAACCCGCCAGGAGGCTGCATGACCCGTCAGGACGTCCACCCGGAGCGGGTGGTGCCTGCCGCGGGGTTCAGCGTCGGCGAGTTCGCCCGGTCGGCGCACGGCAGCCACCGCGCGTCA
>NZ_CANG01000579.1:0-237 GCF_000309315.1 Sedimentibacter sp. B4 | reverse complement strand
ACGGTGACGCGGTCGTCATCGCGGACGCCCATTTCGCGGCGGCGGCGCTGGCCAGGAAGCACCTGATCGACCTGCCCGGGCTGACGTCCCCGCGGGTCCTGGCCGCCATCCGCTCGGTCGTCGTCCCCGACACCTACGCGCCCTCGCTCGAACTCATGGAGTGCCCCGACGGCATGCTGCCCGTGCAGTCCGAACTGATCGCAGCGGCCCGCCTGGACGGCGCCGAGTACCGCCTGA
>NZ_CANG01000580.1:0-201 GCF_000309315.1 Sedimentibacter sp. B4 | reverse complement strand
CCATTCGATGAAGTTCTTCATGAGTGTCATCTCCCTTCCGGGCCGAGTTCGGCCAGCAGGTGGTCGACGGCGGCGTTGCCGTCAAGGGTTGAGTAGTAGTCCGGGCGCATCTGGATCACCTTCACGGGGGCGTCGCCGACGTACTCGTCCACCTCGTCGAGGATGTACGCGAGGTGGGGACCGACCATGAGCACATCGATG
>NZ_CANG01000581.1:0-322 GCF_000309315.1 Sedimentibacter sp. B4 | reverse complement strand
CGGTGGAGAAACTCACCCCGAGCACATCGAACGCGCGCACCGGCAGGTGGTTCTCCAGCGTGAACTGCGGCAGGCCGTGGCTGCGCATCAACGCGGCCAGGTCGGGCCAGATCGAGAACGTGCGCTCGGCGAGCATCCAGTCGCGCTCGTTGAGCAGTTCGTACAGGATGGCCAGGCCCTGGTTCGGCTGGCCCACCTCGTAGGCGTCCGGGTACATCAGGGCCCAGCGAACCTCGGCGGCGGCGAAGTCCTTGCTCACCGAGTTCACCTCGCCCCCGATGTACTGCACCGGCTTGCTGACCTGAGCCAGCAGAGGTTCGAG
>NZ_CANG01000582.1:0-290 GCF_000309315.1 Sedimentibacter sp. B4 | reverse complement strand
CGACACGGCGGAGAACTCCGGTCAGGCGGACGTGGAGATTCACACCGAACTCCCCTACGAGGAGCCGCGGGTGCCGCCGGCCTACCGGCGGGTGGAGCTCGGCCTGGACGACTTCCTGGTTGCGCTGCCCCCCGACACCCGCTGGTCGAGGCGGAGTCCGCGGACCTCAGCGAGTTCAGCGAGGACGACTGGGTGGCAGTACGACTTCGGCGACGACATCGCGACCAGGCTGGTCGCGCACGCGTTCGGCGGGGGCGAGGGTTCACGCCGCGCTACGTCGCGCGGGCACA
>NZ_CANG01000583.1:0-223 GCF_000309315.1 Sedimentibacter sp. B4 | reverse complement strand
CCTCCGGCCCAGTCACGCCGCAGGATGTGGGCAGCGCTCGGCGGGGCACTCGCCGGATCGCCTCGGCGCTCGACGTCGGCCAGGACAGCCACCGGGAAGAGGCTTCGCCATGACCACCTCGGTGCGCGGCCTCGCCATCCGCGGCGTGCTCGCGGTCGCGCTGTGTGCTGCGCTCGGGTTCGGCGGCATCCTCGACCCCACCCACGCCGCGCTGTGCGCGTTC
>NZ_CANG01000584.1:0-340 GCF_000309315.1 Sedimentibacter sp. B4 | reverse complement strand
TATCGGTGTCGCTCACGCCCAGATCACTGAGTGAGAACGGCAGTACCGCGGTGTTCGTGTCGAACACGTTGGTATCCATCGGCCCGACGTAGTCGAGGAAGTTCACCGAATAGGCGGCGAACGGTGTCCCACTGGCGTCGAAGATCAGCGACAACGGCTGGTCCGCCGAACCCGGGTAGTAGACCACCCAGTAGTTCGCCTCGCCGTCGTTGTCGGTGTCGACCGCGACGTCCACCTCACCGGAGACCTTCATGCTGGTCCAGTTGCCCCAGGTGGAGAACCCGAACCATCCGATGTCCGCGCCCGGCAGTGAACCCACACCGGTGTACTGCAGGTCGAG
>NZ_CANG01000585.1:0-215 GCF_000309315.1 Sedimentibacter sp. B4 | reverse complement strand
GTTCGATCGGGTAGCCGCGGTAGCGCAGGATGCCCGCGTCGCCGTCGATGAACGTGATCGCCGAGCAGCAGGACGCGGTGTTGGCGAACCCTACATCGAGCGTCGTGTCGCCCGTCGCGCCCAGCAGCTTGGCGATGTCGTAACCGTTGTTGCCCTGGCTGGCGGGCACGAGGGGCAGGTCCAGACGCACGTCATCGTGGCTGAAGGTCGCGTTG
>NZ_CANG01000586.1:0-207 GCF_000309315.1 Sedimentibacter sp. B4 | reverse complement strand
CTTCTGCACCGCGGCGAAGCTCATCGAGTAGCTCGCCGCAAGCGCCGTGACCGAATGCTCTCCGGCCAGCACCCGCCGCAGGATGTCGCGCCTGGTGCGGTCGGCGAGGGCGTGGAAGAACGCGTCCGCCCGGTCCTCGTCCTCTTCGATCACCCGGAAAATATACAACCAATTGGTTGTATGTTGTCAACCGCTCAGAGTGCCGTT
>NZ_CANG01000587.1:0-232 GCF_000309315.1 Sedimentibacter sp. B4 | reverse complement strand
TCGGCGTCGGGATGACCCTGATCACCCACGTCGGGTACTGGGACGTGGCCGGCACCGCGCTGATCGGCCTGCTGCTGATCTTCGTCGCGATCACCCTGGCCATGGAGACCCGCAGCCTGCTGCTCGGCGAGGCGGCGACGCCAGAGGCGATCACCGCGATCACGACCGCGCTCGCCGGCGCGGACGGCGTCCGGCGGGTGATCCACCTCAAGACCCTCCACCTCGGCCCTGA
>NZ_CANG01000588.1:0-231 GCF_000309315.1 Sedimentibacter sp. B4 | reverse complement strand
TGCGAGCCGATCGCTGCAGCCGTGGCGGCCGCGAGCGCACCTCCGGTGATCTGCGGGAGGGAGAAGGAGACCCTGATCGGTTCCTTCTCCCTGGGGGGTTCCTGCTTGTCTTCGATCACTACCCGTGTCACATCCTCGAACGTCCGACCTTTGAGCGTAGCGACCCTTCCCAAGCGTCCCTGTGAGCGGGCTGAGGGCAGGCCGTGACGGTCAGGCTTCGATGCCCACCTG
>NZ_CANG01000589.1:0-239 GCF_000309315.1 Sedimentibacter sp. B4 | reverse complement strand
AGACGGCGACCAGTCGACCCTCGTCGCCGACGCCGCGACCGACACCGGCACCGCGAGCGCTGACGGCAAGACCTGGAAGTTCACGCTCAAGGACGGCCTGAAGTGGCAGGACGGCAAGCCCGTCACCTGCGAGGACTTCAAGTACGGCATCTCTCGCACCTTCGCGGTCGACGTGATCACCGGCGGCCCGAACTACGCGATCCAGTACCTGGACATCCCGAAGAACGCCGACGGTTCGT
>NZ_CANG01000590.1:0-208 GCF_000309315.1 Sedimentibacter sp. B4 | reverse complement strand
AGCAGCGTGCCGCCGAGCACGCGGACCTGGCGAAGTTCCTTGCCGGGGAGTTGAAGGTCGATCAGGCGAAGGTGTTGGAGTTGCTCAATGCCCGCCAGGTCGGCACGGGTTATGGTCCGGGGCCGCGCCGCTGACCCCCAGCTCACCTCCGCGCACACCGACGGCCGGCCCACCCGGGCCGGCCGTCGACGCGTATCAGTGACCCCGG
>NZ_CANG01000591.1:0-812 GCF_000309315.1 Sedimentibacter sp. B4 | reverse complement strand
AGACCTGGGACTCGTAGATCTTGTCCAGGAACTGGTAGACGCCGTTGATGTGCTGGGCGGTGCTGTTCGTCAGCTCGTGCAGGTTGGTTTCCTCGGTCTCGTTGATGATCGTGGTTGTGCGCTGCTCCCGGACGCGTGTGGTGACCCGTTCCAGCGACCGGCTGACGATGTCCTTGGCGAACCGTGTCGAGTTCTTGGCCGACTGTTCTGTTGAGGTGGTCGAACTCAGCGAGGTCGAGGCTTTGAAGTCGACCGTCGGACCGTACTTGCCGGAGAGGCTGAGGTCGAAGCCGGACTTCACGTCACTCTTGATCGTTTGGGAGGTCTCGCGGTTCAGTTCGAACCGGTCGGTGGTCTGGAGTTCGGACTCCTTCACCCCGGTGACCTCCGTCTCGGTCAGGAAGGTCGTCTCGCTGCGGTCCAGCTGGCGGTGCGATCGTGCCTTCTTCTCTCCGATCAGCACATTCTCCACATGCGCCAGCTCGGCACCTTCGTAGCGTTTCAGTTGCTGCTTGACCACAAGCAGGTCCGCCACACAGCCGGAGACACCACCGCAGCCCCCGGTGCCGGCGGAAGCGTGGCGCCGGGCTCTGGCGGTGTGGCCGGGGACGGCCAACGGATCGGCCGCACCCCCAGCGCGGCCTTGGCCCGCACCAGCTGCATCACGATCGTGTCCAGCGGCGCCGAGCGTGGATCGAGGCCGCCAGCGGCCAACACCTGCCGTGTCGCGGGCGACAATCCTGCCACCGCCGATTCGGACAAGGCGAAAGCGGTTGAGGCTCGACGCTGGGTACTCCGAGCGCTGGGGACCT
>NZ_CANG01000592.1:0-241 GCF_000309315.1 Sedimentibacter sp. B4 | reverse complement strand
CGACTGCGGGACGCCGTAGCGGGTGAGCGCGATCGACATCACGTCCTGCACGGCCGGGCCGGCCACGGAGACGCCGGCCGAGCCCCGGGTCGCGCTGTCCACGACCACGTAGACCAGGACCTGCGGGTTCTCCACCGGCGCCACGCTGATCGCCGACGTGACCAGACCACGGAAGCAGTGGCAGCTCTGGACGTACTTGCGGGAGGTGCCGGTCTTGGCCCCGACCCGGTAGCCCTGCACA
>NZ_CANG01000593.1:0-241 GCF_000309315.1 Sedimentibacter sp. B4 | reverse complement strand
AACCCTGCACTCCGATCCGCCGGCGCCCGGAGAGATCGGCGCGGCCCGCGACCAGGTGGACGCCCTGCTGGACTCGTGCGGGATCGACTTCGCGTCCGTGGCCAGCTGGGTGGGCGTCGGCGGGACGGTGACGAGCCTTTCCGCGCTGGCCCAGGGCCTGCCCAGCTACGACCGTGCGCTCGTGCACGGCTCGGTCCTGACCCGGGCCGACCTCGCCGCGCTCACCGGACGCCTGCTCGAA
>NZ_CANG01000594.1:0-241 GCF_000309315.1 Sedimentibacter sp. B4 | reverse complement strand
CCAGCGTGGTCGCGGCGGCCTTCACCACCACGAACCAGCCGTCGCTGTTCTCGGTGATCGTGCCGCCGAGGAGATCCGCCCACCACTCGGCGAGCGGGAGCGGATCGGGGGAGTCCGTGGTGACCATGCCGACTCTGAGCTGCATGCGGCCACCCTACGAGAGGAACCGCTCCGGATCGACGTAGTGCCCGTCGACCTTCACCGCGAAGTGCAGGTGGCACCCGGTGGAGAGGCCTGTCGA
>NZ_CANG01000595.1:0-206 GCF_000309315.1 Sedimentibacter sp. B4 | reverse complement strand
CACGATCCGGCGGTGCCCGAGGTCGTACAGGTGGCCGACGGCGAGCTCGGCTCCCGCGAGGTCGTCGCCGACGATGGTGTCGTAGTTGACCGACGCGTAGTGTCGGCCGATCGTGACCAGGGGCAACTGCTTGCCGAGCTTCTCCAGCCACGTGACCGGAACCCTGGTGATGGTCACCAGCCCGTCGACCTGGCGGTCGGCCAACG
>NZ_CANG01000596.1:0-241 GCF_000309315.1 Sedimentibacter sp. B4 | reverse complement strand
CAGCTCTACAGCCGTGATCTGCCGGCGATCGATGTGCCGCTTCGCGATGTGGTCGACCACTACTTGCGGCGCGTTGAGGAGCGGCGCCGGTAGCGTCGACCGCGCTTTACTGGCTTTAGGACGCTTTATCTGATCTGGATAAGGCGGTTCGATCGGCGTCTAGTCAACGCAAGTTGGTGACGGCGGCCCTTCGCGACGCGCCCGTTCGTTCCTCGCGGGCGCTCCTCAGGGACCGTGTTAC
>NZ_CANG01000597.1:0-407 GCF_000309315.1 Sedimentibacter sp. B4 | reverse complement strand
GAGGACGTCGCCCGCACGGTTCACCTCGCGCGCCAACTGGGGGAACCGGTGCCGATCCCGCAGGCGGACATCGACCGGCTCTTTGATCGTTATCAGAACGTCTATGGACAAGGAAGTGCCAAATGAGCAAGCAGATCTGGTTCCTCACCGGCAGCCAGGGCCTTTACGGCGAGGATGTGCTCCTGCAGGTGCGGGACCAGTCCGCGCAGATCTCGGGCGCGCTCGCTGCGGCGGAATCGATCCCGGTCGAGGTGGTCGCCAGGCCGACCCTCACCGACGCCGGCGCGATCCGCCGGGTCATGCTGGACGCGAACGCCGACGACGACTGCATCGGCGTGATCGCCTGGATGCACACCTTCTCGCCGGCCAAGATGTGGATCGCGGGCATGGACGCCCTGACCAAGCCG
>NZ_CANG01000598.1:0-207 GCF_000309315.1 Sedimentibacter sp. B4 | reverse complement strand
GCAGGAAGACGACCGGCGTCGGCCGGACCTCGCCGGACATCAGGGCTGCTCGACGCGCGTGACCGCGAACCGGAAGCCCAGGTCTTCGTCGGCGAACCAGCCGTCCGCGGGCTCCGCCTCGCTCACCTCGAGCGCGAGCACCTCGTCCCCGATCAGGGCGGTGTGGGTGCGCAGGGCCGCGGCCGTGTCGGCGTCCGATGCCGCCCA
>NZ_CANG01000599.1:0-215 GCF_000309315.1 Sedimentibacter sp. B4 | reverse complement strand
TGAACCGGGCCACCTTCACCGTGAGGAGCACCGGATCGCTGTTCGGCTGACGACCCGGCGCGACACCGAAGAACGGGAGTGGTTTGGCCGACTCGGCCAGTGTGATGTGCCCGGGACGGAGCCGGCGCTTGATCGAGATCCCGTCGAGCCGTCGCGGGTCGCTCTCGAGCAGCTCGTACCCGATCTCCGGGCGGCTGTCGGTCGCGAGGACGGTC
>NZ_CANG01000600.1:0-241 GCF_000309315.1 Sedimentibacter sp. B4 | reverse complement strand
GGCCCGAGCGTGACGATGCCGGGCACCTCGTCGAGCGCGTCCACCACGTACACCGCGAGCCTCTTCTGCGTGCCGGCCTCGGTGAGCTCGAAGCCGGAGTCGTCGTCGAAGACCACCCGCAACGCCAGCGGGCCGCGTCCCGGACGGGCCGGCTTCGCCGGCATCGCATCCTTCCAGGTCAGCCAGCCGCCGCGGGCGAGGTGGAACACCAGCCAGAGCCCACCGACGGACAGGCACACGA
>NZ_CANG01000601.1:0-293 GCF_000309315.1 Sedimentibacter sp. B4 | reverse complement strand
ACGTGACTGACGCGGTGAGAAGCTGAGCCCGTACCCGGACGCCTCCTGGCGGCCGGCGGCGAGGAGTTCGGACGGCGGGAGTCCGTCGTGGCCGAGGTAGCCCTGCATGTGGGCGGCTCGCGCGTTGCGCGGATGGCCGGCGTCGACGACCAGGACCGATCGCAGGGCGCGGGCGAGGACGAGGGCAGCGGACAGTCCGGCGGCTCCCCCACCGACGATCAGGACGTCGTACGAGTTCATGGGCCCAAGGGTGTTCCCCTGTGGCGATCGTGCCAACGGTTGTTGCTGTTTCC
>NZ_CANG01000602.1:0-201 GCF_000309315.1 Sedimentibacter sp. B4 | reverse complement strand
CATCGGTGTAGGGGCGCTCCTCGCCACGATCCGCGAGGAACTCGTTGAACATCCTCGACCAGGCTGCCATGTGCACCTCTGCGGTCGGGGTGAGCACCCCGTCGAGGTCGAACAGGGCCGCGTCGCACACGGCCATGAGGGTCTGGTTGGCGCTCATTCATCGATGCTAGTGCCAAGTGCCCAGCTCCCGACCGGTAGTCT
>NZ_CANG01000603.1:0-220 GCF_000309315.1 Sedimentibacter sp. B4 | reverse complement strand
CCAGCCTGCGTGCGCAGGATACCCCCTCCGATGCCTTCGATGTCTTCGTCACCGCCGACAACTGCACGGACGCGACCGCGGACGTGGCCCGCGCTGCGGGCGCGATCACCTTCGAGCGTTCCGCCGCCGGCCCCCGTGGCAAGGGTGCGGCGCTGAACTGGTTCTTCGCCGAGCACTTTCCCCGCGGCTACGACGCCTGTGTCGTCTTCGACGCCGACAA
>NZ_CANG01000604.1:0-239 GCF_000309315.1 Sedimentibacter sp. B4 | reverse complement strand
GGTGAGCGCAGCCTCGTTCCTGGTCGGCGGCCTGCTCGCGCTGGGGTACGCGATGGTGCCGTTCATCTACTCCTACCCGCAGTACGGGTACACGCCCGACACCCTCCAGACCTGGGTCGACAAGTTCGTCGACCGGTCCCGGAAGTGGCCTTACCGGCCCTGACTCAGCGGCCTGGGACGTGACTCCTCGTAGGCCGTGATCACCTCGTCCGGGTCGCCGTCCATGACCAGGACGCCCT
>NZ_CANG01000605.1:0-226 GCF_000309315.1 Sedimentibacter sp. B4 | reverse complement strand
CGTGCCGGCGTACTTGCGGGACCAGCCGTTGGGCCCTACCTCACCCTCCGCGCTCGGTGTGGTGCCACTCGAGCATCCGGTGACGGCAAGCGCGAGTGCTGCCGCGAAGGCCGAGAGGGCGAGAACTGACTTTCGAGCCATTGCCTTACTCCTGTTCAAACGATCAGTGGTGCGGTGTCTCTGCTAGCTGTATCGGCGGGTGGCGGGACGGACGCCAGCATCTGCG
>NZ_CANG01000606.1:0-217 GCF_000309315.1 Sedimentibacter sp. B4 | reverse complement strand
CCTGCTCCTGCCCGAGGGTGAGCAGCTGCTCTGCCGCCTCGGGGTCGGAGTTCATCAGCATCCGGAAGCGCAGTTCCTTGACGTGGTAGTCGCGCAGCGGCATCCGGGGACGCGGCGAGTCCAGCAGGAACGGGTTCTTGCCGGCAGCCCGCAGCACCGGGTTGTAGCGCATCAGCGGCCAGTGGCCGGAGGCCACCGCGGCGTACTGCTGGTCGAG
>NZ_CANG01000607.1:0-419 GCF_000309315.1 Sedimentibacter sp. B4 | reverse complement strand
GGTCACGACCTTCTCGCGGGAGAAGGGTTCCACGACACCGGAGCGCTTCACGACCACCAACTGCATCTGCTCGAGGGTGGTGAAGCGCCGCTCGCACGCCGGGCACTGGC
Organism: Sedimentibacter sp. B4; assembly: GCF_000309315.1. Classification (NCBI taxonomy): domain Bacteria; kingdom Bacillati; phylum Bacillota; class Tissierellia; genus Sedimentibacter; species Sedimentibacter sp. B4. The sequence continues at coordinate 309 of NZ_CANG01000607.1, read as the reverse complement.
GGCGCCGGCGGATGCTCGTGCCGTCCTCTGCCACCCGACTGTCCAGAACCCTGGTGTCGGTGTGACGGCAGAACGGGCAGTGCACCTCGTGGCCTCTTTCTGGGGATCATCCGGTGGATGGGGTGTGGATAACCTGTGGGTCGTGACCACTATCTGTGGAGGAACCACAATGCTGTAACTACTAGATGTAGAGGTTATGCCGCGAACCGCCCACGAGCAAGACCTGTCCGCGGGCGTGTCGGTGAGGATGGTCCCAATTGCGCACGCCGGCCGGTCAGCAGGACCGGCCGGCGTGGCGTCCCCCCGGAA
>NZ_CANG01000608.1:0-241 GCF_000309315.1 Sedimentibacter sp. B4 | reverse complement strand
TTACATCACCGCGACGCCTTTCGTTTACATCGAATATTTCCACGTGTCGGCGCAGCATTACGGCTTTCTGTTCGCGTTGAACATCGTCGGCATCATGTTCGGTAACTTCATGAATACGCGTCTCGTCGGGCGGCTGGGTTCGTTGCCCATCATTTCGTTTGCCGCGACCGTGAGTTGCATTGCGTCGCTGTTCGTCTGTCTCGTTTCGCTCACCGGGTGGGGCGGCCTCTGGTCGATCGTA
>NZ_CANG01000609.1:0-224 GCF_000309315.1 Sedimentibacter sp. B4 | reverse complement strand
TGTGCAACTGCGTGCACGATGGCCTTTTTGTCCATGCAAATGTGCAAGGCTTGGGGGCTGGATCAGAACCGATATTGTGACGTTTCAAAGGACGCAAGGAAAGGCCGACGATGACTGGTTTCACCTGGACCGAATTGGATCAGCGGGCCGTGGATACTGCGCGGGTGCTGGCTGCGGATGCGGTGGAGAAGGTGGGGAACGGTCATCCGGGCACGGCGATCTCG
>NZ_CANG01000610.1:0-226 GCF_000309315.1 Sedimentibacter sp. B4 | reverse complement strand
GATCCTCGACGAGGACGGCTACGTCCTCCAGGGCAGGGACACGACCGAATCAGGGAAGTGGTCGGACGTGGGCCGCGTCACCCGGGGAAGCGATCGGATGACCCTGCATCACAAGGACGGGACCCGCGTCCAGCTGGTCGTGGCTCGCGGTGCGCACGCAGATCTGGACGCGCTCGGCGCGGACATCGCCCGCCGCCTCGACGCGAATCGGGGTTACCGGGGCTGA
>NZ_CANG01000611.1:0-401 GCF_000309315.1 Sedimentibacter sp. B4 | reverse complement strand
GCACTCGGACGACGCAACCGTGCGCCGAACGGGACTTGCCCCCCGGGGTATCCGGGGCTAGCCTGCGGAGTAGAACATATCAAATCTTCTTGAGACAATCTCTCTTGAACTGAAGGAGTCCTGATGACCACCCAGCCGGCACCGACCGTCGACCAGATCCTGGCTAACATGACCGTTTCGCTGAACGGCCACATCCCGCCGTCGGTGACGTACGCCGCCACCGTGATGCCGCAGATGGTCGTGCGCCATGTGCAGGACAGCGGGTTCGCCATGCCCAAGGACGGCACCGGTGCGCTGACCGAGGAGACCCGCACCCTGATCTACCTTGGGGTGGCACTGGCCACCGGGAGCCATGCCTGCATCGAAGCAATGACGAACAAGGCCCAGGCGCTGGGGATTGA
>NZ_CANG01000612.1:0-232 GCF_000309315.1 Sedimentibacter sp. B4 | reverse complement strand
GGGACGTCCACCGCGGTTCTCGCTGACCCTTCTGGCGAAGTGCCTCGCGCGAGCCCGGCTCGCCTAAGCACGATGTCGCTGACGGTGAGGAGACCCTGGATCAGCTGGCGTGCCGGGATTCGCAGGTCGTCAGGCATCCATCGCTCACGGAACGAGGCATCCATCAGGTCCTCAAGGTCAGCGACGGTGTGCTCGCCCGACCCAGCTGATACGAGATAAGGCCCCCACTGAA
>NZ_CANG01000613.1:0-218 GCF_000309315.1 Sedimentibacter sp. B4 | reverse complement strand
GACAGCCCCGGCGACCAGGGCGCCCATCTCCTTGAGGTGGACGTGGCCGGGGACGAACTGGGTGTATGAGTTCGCGATGGCCACGATCGGCTTGCCGAAGTCGGACTCGACCAGTCCGGTCGCGCGCCACAGGGCGCGGGCCCCGGCCATATTGCGGCCGTGGGTGACGGTTCGGGAACGCAGTGCGGGCATGGCTACCTCGATTCGACTACAACTCA
>NZ_CANG01000614.1:0-224 GCF_000309315.1 Sedimentibacter sp. B4 | reverse complement strand
CGGCGACCGAGATCCTGACCCCGTCCCAGCCAGGACGCGATCACCGAGAACCGGCGGCTGCACGAGTTCCTGGTGCACGGGTACCGCGGCGTCACCTACCTCGACAACGACAGTGTCGAGCAGAACCCGACGATCCAGCTGGTCGGACGCGACCCCGGCGACAACGACTGGCTGGCGGTGCGGCAGGTGACCATCAGCGACGCCGAGCACCACCGCCGCTTCGA
>NZ_CANG01000615.1:0-233 GCF_000309315.1 Sedimentibacter sp. B4 | reverse complement strand
GTCGGGAAGGTGTCGCACAGGGCGCTCCTCCCGGCTCTCGGCGAGCGCAAGTAGGGTGGATGCGTGAGTGACCCGGTGAGCGTGACCGAGGCCGCACTGCTGGCCCGGGACCAGGAGTCGCAGCCCTGGCAACAGGTGGTGGTCGCGGTGCTGTCCGGCCCGCTGACCCGCGACGAACTGATCGACCGGATCGCCGACCGGATCGAGTACTCGCCCCGGTTCCGGCGATTGGA
>NZ_CANG01000616.1:0-355 GCF_000309315.1 Sedimentibacter sp. B4 | reverse complement strand
GGAAGCGTTGTAGTCGTTCGGAGTGGGCAGGATGATCTGCAGGATGACGGCGCTCAGGATGAGCGGGCCAGGATGCGCCCAGTCCTCCCCCGGCGTGTCACCGCCGGCGAACTTCGAGCCTCTCGCACCGAGGTTCCCTGCTCTGGCACAGTGAGACCCATGGCACTCGAAACTGGCCTGGCTCGTCTGGTCGGCACGTGGCGCGGCGATGGCACCGGCTGCTACCCGACGATCACGGATTTCGCCTACACCGACGAGATCACCTTCACCGACACCGGCAAGCCGTTCCTGCACTTCGTCCAGCGAACCTGGATCGAGGGCCAACCGCGGCACACCGAGACGGGCTACTGGCGGA
>NZ_CANG01000617.1:0-322 GCF_000309315.1 Sedimentibacter sp. B4 | reverse complement strand
TCAGCAACTTGACACAGCGCCGCGGATCCGTTCTACTTGTGCCGCATGGTTGACACAAGGAGGTTTCGGTGACCCTGTTCTCCCTGATTCTTTGTTGTGCCAATCGTCTTGGCTGCGCTAATCATCGGGTGGGCGGTGAGATTCGGACGCCGCCGCGCGCGCTTGCTGCGGATTGACGAGTCGGCCTATCCAGGCTTGGTTCGGCTGCGCTCGACCACCCTCGTCGCTCGCCGTCTGGGGCTGGCACTTGGCGTCCTCGCGTGTCTCGCGGTGGTGCCGGCGGGTTATCTGGGCAGGTTCGCGCTCACCGGGCCCGCAGTGG
>NZ_CANG01000618.1:0-359 GCF_000309315.1 Sedimentibacter sp. B4 | reverse complement strand
CGGATTGGATTCTTGTCCTTCGGGCACTGGTCGGACGCACCCGGCTCTCAGACGCGCACGGCTGCCGACGCCCTGCTGCAGTCGATCGACCTCGCCGTCGCGGCCGAGGAGCTCGGTGCTGACGGCGCCTACTTCCGGGTGCACCACTTCGCCCGCCAGCTGGGCTCGCCGTTCCCGCTGCTGGCTGCCGTCGGTGCCCGCACCAGCCGAGTCGAGATCGGCACCGCCGTGATCGACATGCGTTACGAGAACCCTCTCTACGCTGTCGAGGACGCCGGCGCTGCCGACCTGATCGCCGAAGGGCGGTTGCAGTTGGGGATCAGCCGGGGGTCGCCGGAGCAGGTGATCGACGGGTTCCA
>NZ_CANG01000619.1:0-221 GCF_000309315.1 Sedimentibacter sp. B4 | reverse complement strand
CGTTCACCGGTCCTCCATCCCCCACGCCGAGCTGTAGCCCTCCGGCGCTGGTCCGGCCAGCAGGTCAAGGAACGGCACCGCGTCGAACGACTCGGGGCCGCGCACGCCCGTTCCCGACCACGCGCCGGTGGCCAGCAGCTCCAGCGCCACCACCGGGTTGATCGCGGTCTGCCAGACCACGCACTGGGCACCGTAGTTGGCCATCGACCACTCGTTGTCGA
>NZ_CANG01000620.1:0-453 GCF_000309315.1 Sedimentibacter sp. B4 | reverse complement strand
TACGCCGGCTGGCTGCCCACCCTGGCGGTCGGTGCCGGATTCATGCCCGGGGCGTACCGGGAGTTCGGCCCGCTGGCCGAACACGTCCGCTTCGTCGAGCGGTCTTGCCGCAGGCTGGCGGTGTCCATTTTTGCCGGGATGGCCCGCTGGCAGGGTGGATTGGAGCGACGGCAGGCTTTCCTGGGCCGCGCGGTCGACATCGGCGTCGAGTTGTTCGCGATGACGGCGTGTTGCGTCCGGGCAAAGGCCGAGACCGTAACCGACCCGACCGGCGTCGAACTCGCGGACGCCTTCTGCGACCAGGCACGCGTCCGGGTCGACGCCCTCTTCACGGCCCTGTGGCACAACTCCGACACGAGCGACCGCAAACTGGCGCGGAGAGTCCTCGAGGGCCGCTACTCGAAATTGGAAGATGGCGTCCGCCACATCCGCGACGGCCTGCCATGGGTTGCG
>NZ_CANG01000621.1:0-241 GCF_000309315.1 Sedimentibacter sp. B4 | reverse complement strand
CCCCGCCTCTCTGCGCAGCCGCCGGTGGACCGGGTTCGGAACCGTCCCCGACCTGGTCCACAGGGGTGCTGAACAGGCCCATCGTCGGTGCGGTGGACGGGGGTGTCAACCACCCGGTCGGTCCTGTGCACAGTTGCACGAAACGGTCGCCGGGCTTGCACTTTCTGGTCGCGTTCCTGTGCTCCAAGGTGCCCGAAACCGACGCTTCCAGGTGCGTTTATTGCCCCGGGTCCGGACCTAA
>NZ_CANG01000622.1:0-233 GCF_000309315.1 Sedimentibacter sp. B4 | reverse complement strand
CCTTGAGGTCCAGCGCGTTCAACACGTCGATCGTCGGCTGGTCGGCCTGGGTGGCGGACGCGAACAACGACGCCCCGATGCTGTCACCGGCCGAGAGCAGCAGCGAGTTCGCATCGCCGTACGCCGCCCGCGCCTCCTCGATCGTGCCGGCGAACTGGACCGTCGTCTTGTCGGCGATCCGCCCGTGGAAGTCGTTGAAGTTGATCAGATTGATCGTGACCGCGGCGGCTGCC
>NZ_CANG01000623.1:0-216 GCF_000309315.1 Sedimentibacter sp. B4 | reverse complement strand
GGGGGCGGCTCCACTGATGGCCGGCGGCACGCCGGCCACCGAAGCGCTCAGCCGGGCGGGAGTGGAGTTCGTGCTGCACGCCTACGACCACGACCCCGACAGCACCGACTACGGCAACGAGGCGGCCGAGACGCTCGGCATCGACCCGCTGCGCATCTTCAAGACCCTCGTGGTGGACCTGGGCTCGACCCGTCCCGAGCTGGCCGTCGCCGTCGA
>NZ_CANG01000624.1:0-240 GCF_000309315.1 Sedimentibacter sp. B4 | reverse complement strand
TCGGTCATGAGCGAGAGCATCCGCACCGTGGTCAGCAGCGTCTGGTTCGAGAGTTCGCAGACATCCAGCACGTCCAGTTCGCCGGGTTCGAAGAGCCCACCGATCGGCGCGATGCCGAGCTCGGGGCGTCCCTCGGGAGTGCCGAGCCCCTGCCAGGCGAGCGTGAGCGCGCGCCAGAGGTCGCCGTGTCGGCCACCGCGTCGACGGCGCGAAACCCGCCGCAACCGTTCGGTCGAGAAA
>NZ_CANG01000625.1:0-239 GCF_000309315.1 Sedimentibacter sp. B4 | reverse complement strand
GGTACGGACCGTTCAGCAAGGCCGTTCCCGACCACGCCAGGGCGACCTCGGCGGTCTACGTGAACCTGGCCGCGCTCCGGTCGGCCGATGCCGACTACGGCGAGTACGGCGATTTCGTGACCTCACTGCAGAGCCTGGGCGCCGAGGTCGTGCCGGACGGCGCCGGCGGGGGCTCGTGGTCGGTGCGCCTGGTCCGTTCCTGATCCGGATCAGCGCGGCGGAGCATATACCTCCTCGGC
>NZ_CANG01000626.1:0-241 GCF_000309315.1 Sedimentibacter sp. B4 | reverse complement strand
CGGTGCGGCCCGCGGCGGGTCAATCAGGGACGCGGTTCAGCCGCAGGCCACCCCGGTGGCGTGGACGGGGCAGTAGCCGTTCGGGTTCTTGTCGAGGTACTGCTGGTGGTAGCGCTCGGCGTAGTAGAACGGGCCGGCCGGGACCACCTCTGTGGTGATCGCGCCGTAGCCGGCACTGCTCAGCTTCGGCTGGTAGGCGGCGATGGCTGCGCGTGCGGCCGCGTCCTGCTCGGGCCCGGTG
>NZ_CANG01000627.1:0-410 GCF_000309315.1 Sedimentibacter sp. B4 | reverse complement strand
GGATAGCCGCGTAATCGGTGCCGTACAGCACGAACTGGGCGGCGATGAAGACCGACTCTGCGGCGCCGCCGGCCTTGTTCTGTGTGGTCTGGAACGGTTCGCCCGGCTCGGCGGAGAAGCAGTTCAGGTTCAGGCAGTCGTTCCAGTCGGCGCGCCCGATCAGGGGCAGGCCGTGCGGGCCGAGGTGGTTGCGCACGAACTCGAAGGAGCGCACCAGGTGTTCCCAGAGGGGAGCTTCGCTGCCCGGCTCGTTGTCGAACGGCACCGGCTCGTCCAGGATCGAGTCGTCGCCGGTCTCCTTCAGGTAGCCGGCCACCCCCGCCACCAGCCACAGCGGGTCGTCGTTGAAGCCCGAGCCGACGTCGTTGTTCCCGCGCTTGGTCAGGGGCTGGTACTGGTGGTAGGCACTG
>NZ_CANG01000628.1:0-339 GCF_000309315.1 Sedimentibacter sp. B4 | reverse complement strand
CCAAGCCCGCCGCCTGGCCCACCACCCGCAGCACGTTCATCGGCAAGACCGACGTGAAGTACATCACCGACATCGCGTCCGGCTCGACCATCCGCGCTGCGGCGAGCGGCGCGACGGCCGATTCGACGAAGGACACCTTCTTCTTCGACGAGGTGTTCTCGGTCGCGAAGACCGCTTTCGGCACTGTCCTTCCCGCCCGCAGCGCAGTGATCACCTCCACCGACGACGACGACACGACCGTTCCGCTGATCATCACCGCCGCGGACATGACGCCCGGCAACACCGACCAGAGCGATCCCAACTGGCCGACGATGAACATCGCCCTGCTCGCCTCGGTGA
>NZ_CANG01000629.1:0-368 GCF_000309315.1 Sedimentibacter sp. B4 | reverse complement strand
ATTGCCCCTGATGCCCAAGCGACGGTCGCCCTGGTGGCCCGGGAACCCGGCGTGGTCGCCGGCACCGAGTGCGCCCGGCTCGCCTGGGAGCTGGTCGATCCCCGCATCATGGTCGAGGACCTCCTGCCCGACGGCAGCCGGGTCCAGCCGGGAACGGTGGTCGGCACCGCCACCGGCCCTGCCCGCGGCCTGCTCAGCGGAGAACGGGTGGCGCTGAACTTCCTCGGCCACCTCTCCGGGGTCGCCACCGGCACCGCGACCATCGCGGACGCGATCGCCCACACGAAGGCAAGGGTCGCCGACACCCGCAAGACCATTCCGGGGCTGCGTGCGCTGCAGAAGCACGCGGTCGTGGCCGGCGGAGGCAG
>NZ_CANG01000630.1:0-221 GCF_000309315.1 Sedimentibacter sp. B4 | reverse complement strand
ACCATCTCGGGCTCGAGTGTGCCCTCCAGGTGCAGGTGCAGTTCCGCGAACGGTGTCACGTCCCCTCCTTTTTCCGGCGATGCTACCGACTCCGCACGCTCGCATCGTGCGATGGGGCCCGCGACCGGCCCCTCGTGTGCGGCCACGTCGCCCGGCCGGTCAGGTGGCGTTGATGGTGCCGGTCAGGAGCAGCGCGGACACCACCGCGGCCACGCCGATCC
>NZ_CANG01000631.1:0-223 GCF_000309315.1 Sedimentibacter sp. B4 | reverse complement strand
GAGATGTTGGTCCCCCACAGACGGCCGAACAGGCTCATCGCGAGCTCGGTGCGTCCGGCTCCCATCAGCCCGGCGAAGCCGACGATCTCGCCTGCGCGGACGCTGAAGTGCGCGTGGTTGACCACTTTCCGGGTCGTGTCGACGGGGTGGTAGGCGGTCCAGTCCTCGACGCGGAACCGCTCCTCGCCGATGTTCGGCTCGTGCGGCGGGAAGAGGTTGTTCA
>NZ_CANG01000632.1:0-240 GCF_000309315.1 Sedimentibacter sp. B4 | reverse complement strand
TGCGTCGGCCGGCCAGGGCGAACGGGTCCCGAACGACAGGGGGAACCGGCTGCTGAAGGATCAGTCGGTGATCTCGACCGAGGCGATCACGACCGGGTCGACCGGACGGTCCAGGCGGCCGGTGCGAACGCCGGCGATCTCGTCGACGACCTTCTTCGACGCCTCGTCGGCGACCTCTCCGAAGATCGTGTGCTTGCGGTTCAGCCACGGGGTGGCGTCCACCGTGACGAAGAACTGGGA
>NZ_CANG01000633.1:0-241 GCF_000309315.1 Sedimentibacter sp. B4 | reverse complement strand
TGGGTGCGTCAATTCGACCAGCTTCAGGGTCGCGACCACACGAAATCGCCGGGCAGTTTCCATTTCCCTGCAACGGAAGGTCTCGTATCGCGTGATCCTGCCGGTGCGCTGCACCTGGCTCTCGCGAGTCGCCCCGGAGCCCGCCGGGGTAGGCCGGCGGCAACCCCGCTGCGGGCAATGCCGACGGCTCGATCGCCCTCCGCCCGGCCTCAGGGAGCGTCGTGGGCGCGACTCACGAACT
>NZ_CANG01000634.1:0-398 GCF_000309315.1 Sedimentibacter sp. B4 | reverse complement strand
TCGCAGATCGGGTTCCTTCGGGCGGCTGGTTTCGAGGGCATCGACGTCTACTGGAAGCGCCTGGACTCAGTGATCTACGGGGGTCGCCGACCCGCCTGATCTCTGGCTGAGTAGAGCAGGACCGCACGGTCTACTGGAGGAAGAGGAAGGAAAAGGCGATCGTGGCCAGGATTGCCCAGACCGAGTTCTTCTTCAGGATGGCGATGTAGACGAACCCGGCCACGAAGATGAGCCACTCCTGCCAGGTCAACAACGACTTGAGCGCGAATTGCAGTGCCACGGAGGCGATCAATCCGATGAATGCTGCCTGGAGTCCCTTGATGACGGCCTGGACGGCCTTGTGGCCCTGGATCCGGCCATGCAGGTCGGCCATCAGGATGATCGCGGCCAGGGATGGC
>NZ_CANG01000635.1:0-214 GCF_000309315.1 Sedimentibacter sp. B4 | reverse complement strand
AGTCCGGGGTCGAGGCGCTCGTGGCGGGCAGGGATCGGGATTTCGTGGTGCTCGGCTTCACCGACCGGATGGCCGACCTGATGCGGGTGGCCAGCCTGTTCGTCGGCAAGCCGGGTGGACTGTCGTCATCGGAGTGCATGGCTGCCGGGTTGCCGATGGTGATCGTGAACCCGATCCCCGGCCAGGAGGTGCGCAACGCGGACTACCTGTTGGA
>NZ_CANG01000636.1:0-236 GCF_000309315.1 Sedimentibacter sp. B4 | reverse complement strand
ATCGTCAGCACCGGGTTCGACGCCCGGGTGAACTACCGCACGAACCACCTGCGCTGGAACCTTGGGCAGCTCAGTTACACCTGGGCCGCGCTCGCCGAGCTGAGCCGGTTCGAGCCGCTGCCGTACCGGCTCCTGATCGACGGCGAGCCGCGCAACCAGACGGCCATGTTCGTCGCGGTAGGGAACGCCGGCTGGTTCGGGGGCGGCATGCAGGGCTGCGTGGACGCCGACGTCAC
>NZ_CANG01000637.1:0-241 GCF_000309315.1 Sedimentibacter sp. B4 | reverse complement strand
GCCAGTCGACCGCGAAGCCGCCCGGCAACAGCCAGCCGTCCGGGCACTTCCAGAACCGCACGTGGTGCCGCTGGGACGGGTTGCCCTCCACCTCCTGCTGGTAGGCGAAGTCCTGGCGCCGTCCGAACAGGAACAACGGGCTCACCGGGGCCGCGGGATAGCTGCGCCGGGACAGCGTGGTGGTCACGATCCGCCAGCCGGTGCGTCCGGTGAGTTCGTCGGCCCGCGTCCAGCCGCCCCA
>NZ_CANG01000638.1:0-434 GCF_000309315.1 Sedimentibacter sp. B4 | reverse complement strand
CCAGGACGCGAGCCCTGGGGTCGCCGAAGGGCAGGACCGGGCGAGCGACTCCGCCGCCGAACCCGAGGGCTTGGTGCCCGAGGGCGAGGCCGGCGGGGACGGCGCCGAGGAGCCGCTGGCCGCGAAGTCCTCCGGTGCCGCCGTCCTGGACGCGAAGGTGGCCGAGTTGCAGGAACTGGTGGACGAACGCACCGCCGACCTGCAGCGGCTCTCCGCCGAGTACCAGAACTACAAGAAGCGGGTCGACCGCGACCGGGCGCTGTCCCGGCAGGGCGGCATCGAGGTGGTCGTGCTCGACCTGCTCCCCGTCCTGGACAGCGTCGAGGCCGCCCGCGAGCACGACGAGCTCACCGGGGGCTTCAAGCTGGTGGCGGAGGAGCTGGAGAAGATCACCGCCAAGTACGGCCTGGAGGCCTACGGCGAGGTCGGCGAGG
>NZ_CANG01000639.1:0-217 GCF_000309315.1 Sedimentibacter sp. B4 | reverse complement strand
CCCGGGTGCTGGCGCTGGCCTCCAGCGACGACCTCGAGCGCGTGGACGCCACCTACGTGGAGTCGAAGATGCTCTCCAACGGCCACGTCGAGGCGTTCGGCACCGGTGGGGAGCCGGAGCTGAGCCAGCCGCTGGCCGAGAACGCCCGCGTCCAGGCGATTGCGAAGAAGGTCCGCACGGCGGTCGACGCGGACGGCAAGCCGGTCTCCAAGGTGCG
>NZ_CANG01000640.1:0-205 GCF_000309315.1 Sedimentibacter sp. B4 | reverse complement strand
ACGGTGCCACGATCTCCGGCATCGTCAGCGAGCGGGACGTCGTCCGGCACCTCGCCGACGGGACGGGCGTGCTCAGCCAGCCGGTCTCGGCGATCATGACCGCGAACGTCAAGACCTGCACTCCCGAGGACTCCCTCGAGGCCACCGGCCACACCATGACCTACTCCCGGATCCGGCACCTGCCCGTGGTCGGCGAGGACGGCAA
>NZ_CANG01000641.1:0-226 GCF_000309315.1 Sedimentibacter sp. B4 | reverse complement strand
GCCGGAGCAGGGACTCGGTCTTGGCACGGAAGAAACCGGTCGGCGTGATCAGTTCCTCCAGCTCGGCGCGATCGGCAGCCGCGAGTGCGGCGGCGTCGGGATAGCGGGCGAACAGCACGGGCGTGACCGTGTTCACCCGCCGATCGGTCGACTGGGCGGACAGGACGGTGGCCACCAGGAGCTGTAGCGGGTTCGCGTGGTCGAGCTCGCAGTGGGCGTCCGGGTA
>NZ_CANG01000642.1:0-242 GCF_000309315.1 Sedimentibacter sp. B4 | reverse complement strand
GGCTCGACCCGCAGTCACTGATGATCCGTGAGTCGCTGCAGCGCTGGGTCGGCTCGGCGGTCACCGGCTCGGTCACCCTGCGGCTGCGCCGCGGCGACGACTGGTCGATTCTCGACACCGAGGGTCCGGCGTTCTCCTACCACCCCGAGAAGCTGTCCATGGAGCGGGTGGGCGACGCCGCGTTCGGGCCGCTCGACCGGATCGGCCAGCTCACCATGCGCAACCTCGACATCGCCGACTCA
>NZ_CANG01000643.1:0-232 GCF_000309315.1 Sedimentibacter sp. B4 | reverse complement strand
ATGATCCGGATCTCGGTGAGCAGCCGCTCGCCGATCGCCGAATCCGTCGCGCCTTCGGAGTTCGACATGGCCGAGCTGACCGCGCCAAGGATCACCCCGAAGGCGACCTTGGCCCGGTGCTGGTCGCCCATGCGCTGCTCGACCAGCTGGTACAGCGGTCGCAGGCGCGTGATGGTCTGGGTCCAGAAGTCCATCGCGAGCTCGGGCCGATCGCGCAGCAGCGTCTTGACGC
>NZ_CANG01000644.1:0-227 GCF_000309315.1 Sedimentibacter sp. B4 | reverse complement strand
TTCCGGCTGCAGTTTCGCGAACGTATGGAACGAGGTGCCGGCGACCCAGCCATCGTTCAGCCCGGCTCCGGAGCCGTCCGGGACCACCGAGCCCGACGACCGCACCCTGCACCCCTACACCGGTGCGCTGGACCGGAAGGCGACCTGCCGGAAAGCCACGAAGACCGAGTTGGTCGACTGGGCGCAGATGGGCGGAGTCGGCGACTTCGTGGCGGGATCGGTGGTGA
>NZ_CANG01000645.1:0-239 GCF_000309315.1 Sedimentibacter sp. B4 | reverse complement strand
AGGCGACGACCTTCGCTTCGTCCCACAGGGGCGTGCGGCCATCGGTCCACGCCTCACGCGGGGCGTGGAACTCCTTGCCGTTCTTGCGTTCCTTGGACATCGCGGACCGGAACTGGTCCTTCGGGACTCCCACCCGTTCGGCGGCCTGCGACGTCGTCAAGTACACAGACCGCACCATACTGGCTACAGGTTACGGGGATCAGCCCCGTGGACTCCTCGGCTCGAGAACATCGAGGATA
>NZ_CANG01000646.1:0-220 GCF_000309315.1 Sedimentibacter sp. B4 | reverse complement strand
CGCCGTGCAAGCAGCTGTCCCCGATCATCGACGAACTGGCCCGTGACTACGGCGACAAGATCACCTTCCTGAAGATGGACACCAACACCAGCACCCAGGTGCCCACCCAGCAGGGCGTGCTCGGGCTGCCCACCATCCAGGTGTTCGTGGGTGGCGAGGTGGTCAAGTCGTTCACCGGGGCCAAGCCGAAGTCAGTGCTGCTGAGGGCGCTCGAGGAATA
>NZ_CANG01000647.1:0-269 GCF_000309315.1 Sedimentibacter sp. B4 | reverse complement strand
GCTGCCGTGGCCCTGCGGATCCCGCGAGACACCGGTGACAGCGATTCTGGAACTGGCGAGGAAGTCGTGGGCTGCGTCGGCGAGTTTCATGGGGTCTCCGTTCAGTTCTTGCGGTACGTGCGGACGGCGTCGGTGTCGATGAAGGTGAGGGTCGGACGGGAGCTTCCGTGGCGGATGCCCAGGTGCTTGCCGTCGCCGGGGTCGGAGTCGCTGCTCGGGGTGCGGACGCGACGAGCCGGGGAGGAGTTGCCGTCGGCGTCCACCCAGAA
>NZ_CANG01000648.1:0-420 GCF_000309315.1 Sedimentibacter sp. B4 | reverse complement strand
GTACCTCGGCCACGGGCTCACCGCCGACAGGATCTGGGCAGCGAACGGGTCGAACGAGGTGATGACCCACCTGTTGCAGGCCTTCGGAGGCCCGGGACGCACGCTGCTCAGCTTCACCCCGACCTACTCGATGTACCCCGAGTACGCGCGCGACACCCACACGCGCTACGTCACCATGCCCCGGTCCGCCGACTTCCACCTGGACGCGGCCACCGTGCTCGCAGCGATCGCGGAGCACACCCCGGACGTGGTGGTGATCACCACGCCCAACAATCCGACCGGCACGACCACGTCGGTGGACGTGATTGCGGAGGTGCTCGCCGGGACCGAGACGATCGTCGTGGTCGATGAGGCGTACCAGGAGTTCGCCCGGCACCCCGAGCGCACCGCCCTGGCCCTGCTGGACCAGTACGGCAACCT
>NZ_CANG01000649.1:0-241 GCF_000309315.1 Sedimentibacter sp. B4 | reverse complement strand
AGGTTGTCGACCTTGTCGGCGGCCACCCCGAGGTGGTTGAACGACTCGTGGGTGATCAGGTTGATCTGGTTGACCAGGATCCAGTGCTTCACCCGTCCGCGGAAGCGCTCGAACAGCACCTCGCAGTAGCGGACGAAGAAGTCGATCAGCTCCCGGGAGTACCAGCCGGTGTAGGCGGTGGTCAGGTGCAGCGGCATCTCGTAGTGGGACACGGTCAGCACCGGCTCCATGCCGTTGGCGA
>NZ_CANG01000650.1:0-233 GCF_000309315.1 Sedimentibacter sp. B4 | reverse complement strand
CCCTAGTCCGGCCGCCCACCGAACCGCCACTGATGCACTTCGATTCCGGTGTACCTGTCACCGGAGAGAATCATGCGCGCATGATCCGCGTCGGGGGCTTCCATAAGGACTCCGGCCCCGAGCACCCAGGAGCCGTCGTCAGACAGGAGGGGCCCGCCGACGATCAGGTTGTCCCGGTGCGGAACTTCGGTGGCCGTAGCCGCTGGTTCCAGCGTGAACCCGAGGACGAGGTA
>NZ_CANG01000651.1:0-241 GCF_000309315.1 Sedimentibacter sp. B4 | reverse complement strand
GCGTCGGGTTTCATCGCGGGGCGTAGCCCGGATAGGGTCTTCCGCGGCAGTACCGACGCAGAGTGGAGGCAGGGCCGGTGCACATCGTCATCATGGGTTGTGGGCGCGTGGGCGCGTCCCTGGCCCGGGCACTCGAGCGACGTGGCCACTCGGTCGCCGTCATCGACATCGTGCAGGACGCCTTCCGACGACTCGGCCCGGAGTTCCAGGGCAAGACGGTCAAGGGCGTCGGGTTCGACCA
>NZ_CANG01000652.1:0-475 GCF_000309315.1 Sedimentibacter sp. B4 | reverse complement strand
TCGGCAGCTTGACGAGGGTTCATGAACGACGTAACCCGCAACATCAACGGGATCAGCACGCTGGGCGACGAGGGTCGCCGCGAGCTCTACCTCTACGTCACCGCCCAGGCCGCCCCGGTCGGACGGGAGCAGGCGGCCCGGGCCTTGGGTATCCCCGTCCATCAGGCGAAGTTCCACCTCGACCGGCTGGAGGAGGCCGGGCTGCTCGAATCCGGGTACGCACGCCTCACCGGCAAGTCGGGGCCCGGCGCCGGCAGGCCGGCGAAGGTCTACCGTCGCCGAGCTGGAGAGATCTCCGTGTCACTGCCCGGCCGTGAATACGCGCTGGCCGGCGAACTGATGGCAACAGCGATCGACGAAGCCGCCCGCCACGGCACACCGGTCGCCGAGGCGCTCGGCCGGGCCGCCCGCAGCCGAGGCGCCGAGATTGGGACCGCTGCCACCAGCAGCGGCACGCCGCTCGAGACCGCCACGG
>NZ_CANG01000653.1:0-271 GCF_000309315.1 Sedimentibacter sp. B4 | reverse complement strand
AGTGGTGGATGGACACCCGCGACGAGCTGCGCCTGCCCAAGCCGGTCGTCGCCGCGCACCTGGTGAACCTCGCCTGGAACGGCATGCGCAACCTTGAGGTGGCGCCCACCCTGCACGTCCACCCGCGCCGCAACGACTGACCCGGACCGGAATCGGGGACGGTTCCGAACCCGGTCCACCCCGCTGTGGACCAGGTTCGGAACCGTCCCCAACTCGGACCGCCCGCGGGGAGACGCCGTCGAGAGCGCTCTCAGCTAGAGTGCTGAGGTGA
>NZ_CANG01000654.1:0-231 GCF_000309315.1 Sedimentibacter sp. B4 | reverse complement strand
GCCCGTCGAGCAGCGCGACGAACCACCTCGCGAGGCCAGATCGGCCACGATGTCCGCCTCACTCTCCCGGAGCGGAGGCAGATCCGGGTCCTGGTAGAGGCTCGCCTCCACGGTGAACGCAGCCTTCTGGACAGCCAGCGCGGCGGGCACGTCGTCCGGTCTCCCTTGCCGCAGTTCCACTCCGTACATCGTCACCTCCGGACCCATCTTCGCGGATCGGCAGCAATAGTA
>NZ_CANG01000655.1:0-227 GCF_000309315.1 Sedimentibacter sp. B4 | reverse complement strand
CCCACCGTGCTGTCTGCTGTTGGCCGGCAGGCGCGTGTGGTACCTCCCGGGGGATCGAGATACACCGAGTCGTCAAGTTCGGGCTACCGTCCAACACTTCTCCCCTGCCGTGGCTGAGGCGCCCGGCTCGCGTGCACCGAACGAGTGCTAGCAGTGACGGTCTCCCACCGCGACGGCCGTCGTGAACGGTCCCCTAGGTTGGTGCTCTGCACCTCATCGACCATATG
>NZ_CANG01000656.1:0-353 GCF_000309315.1 Sedimentibacter sp. B4 | reverse complement strand
ATGCACCCCCAGACCCTGCGCGGCTACGACCGGCTCGGCCTGGTGGTGCCCGGCCGGTCCCGTGGCCGGGGGCGCCGCTACTCGCTGCGTGACATCGCCAAGCTGCGGCACATCCAGCACCTGTCCCAGAACGAGGGATCAACCTGGAGGCGTGCGCCGGATCCTCGCCCTGAGGCCGAGCTCGACGCCGTCCGCGGTCAGCTGCCCGGCTCGCCGAGGTGGTGAACGAGCTCCAGCTGCTGCCGGAGGGCTCGCGCCTGTTCACGGCCGAGCAGACCGGCCAAGTCTATCTCGGCCGCGTCCGCAGGCATCCGCCGCGGGAGATCACCTCCCGCTGAGGGCCGGCTTCGCTA
>NZ_CANG01000657.1:0-240 GCF_000309315.1 Sedimentibacter sp. B4 | reverse complement strand
CGCGACAGCACCGGCGCGTCCGCTACCGCTCGTTCGCCGACCTGCTGCAGGCCCAACCGGGGATCATGGCCCGGGAGGACGCACAATCGGCTGAGATCGAAGCCCAACATTCCGGCAAGGACGGGCAAGCTGTCGATGCTGCGTTCGCCGCGCTCGAGTCCGGGGCGGACGCGGCCAACCCCGACCACCTCGAAACCCTGAACTGCCTGGACGATCCCGATGCTTGGTTCGACCGGATCG
>NZ_CANG01000658.1:0-233 GCF_000309315.1 Sedimentibacter sp. B4 | reverse complement strand
CACCTGCAGTACCATCGGCGCTGAGAGGCTTAGCTTCCGGGTTCGGAATGGAGCCGGGCGTTTCCCTCTCGCCATGATCACCGAAACTCTATGGAGTTATGGCGGGCCTCCGCTCACCAGGAGCGGGACTCCCGACCGTTGCTCGAGAGCTGCACAGTGGACGCGTAACATCTTTGTAGGAAACAAGCCCTCGGCCTATTAGTATCGGTCAGCTCCATGCATTGCTGCACTTC
>NZ_CANG01000659.1:0-219 GCF_000309315.1 Sedimentibacter sp. B4 | reverse complement strand
ACTGTTGCCGTACGTGCTCCGGGGTCGGTGTAATTCCGAACCGGCGGTGACAGTCCGCGACCCGGTTCCGCTTGCGGGATCGGTTGACCTGGTGGAATTCCGGGACCGACGGTGAAAGTCCGGATGGGAGGCAGCACGAGGTCGCCGCGCGGTCTGCGCGCGGTGGCCCGTTCGCGCATCCCGCCCTGCTCCGGAGTCGAAGGATCGACGAAGGACGCA
>NZ_CANG01000660.1:0-241 GCF_000309315.1 Sedimentibacter sp. B4 | reverse complement strand
GTTGAACTCGTCCAGTTCCGGCCAGCGGAATCCTGCGACGGCGCCGGCGTAGTCCTCGCCGTGGGCGAGCAGGAAGTCGCGGGCCTCTCGGACGGCCCGGGTGGCGGGAGTGGCCTGGCGGCCGAGGAACACCATTGTTGGCTCGCTTTCGGGAGGGACCCGGACAGCGTAGTCCTACGGCTACGGAACCGTAACTAGTGGCCACAACCCGGGAACAGCGGTGCGGCCGGCCCGAGCCGGG
>NZ_CANG01000661.1:0-288 GCF_000309315.1 Sedimentibacter sp. B4 | reverse complement strand
CCTGGCTGACCGCGAACAACGGCGAGGTGGCTACCGGCTCGGCGTGATGTACATCATCTGGAACCAGCACATCTGGTCGCTCTACTACCCGGGACTCGGCTGGCGGAAGATGGCCAACCGGGGGTCCTACACGGCCAACCACAAGAACCACGTGCACATCTCGCTGTCCTGGGACGGCGCGATGAAGCAGACGTCGTGGTGGACGGGCGTGCCGATCACCTCCCCGCTGAACAGCAAGTGCGGCGTGGGCGGAGCGCGTGCCTGCCTGCCCACGATCCCGCGGACGTC
>NZ_CANG01000662.1:0-208 GCF_000309315.1 Sedimentibacter sp. B4 | reverse complement strand
GCTGGCCCACTCCCGCTTCTCCGGCCAACAGCCCTGGGACGCCCTGCACCACCTCGCCGACGACCTCGCCGTCCCTGACCTGGACGACCTGGCCGACATCATGCGGCTGTGCGGTGAGGAAGGCGCACCCGTCTACGACACCCTGCGCGCCCGCTCCGCGGCCAGCCGCAACGCCCTGCTCACCCACGACCTCGGCGAGGCCAACGAG
>NZ_CANG01000663.1:0-354 GCF_000309315.1 Sedimentibacter sp. B4 | reverse complement strand
ACCCTCGGCGAGTTCACCGTCGACCTGGCCGTCCTCGGTGTGGACGGCATCTCGGTGGGTAGCGGCGCGACGACGCTGACCCCGGAGGAGGCGCTGGTCGGCCGGTGGTTCGCCGAGGCGGCCCGGCGCGTGGTGATCGCCGCCGACAGCACGAAGCTGAACCGCGCCACGTTCGCCCGGCTCTTCGGGATCGATCGCGTGGACGTGCTGATCACCGACTCCCGGGCGAACCCGCAGCGGGTGGCGGAACTCGTCTCCGCAGGCGTGGACGTCCGCCTGGCTGACGCCGTTCACTGAACCGATCCGATCGCGACCATGGGTGGCCTCTGTTACAAAGTTGTGACTGAAAATGAC
>NZ_CANG01000664.1:0-241 GCF_000309315.1 Sedimentibacter sp. B4 | reverse complement strand
CGGGCCGTCCGGCGCGGGCTGCGTCACCCCCTGCTCGTCGCCGACCTTCCCTTCGGCTCCTACGAGGCGAGCGATCTCGACGCCGTCCACACCGCCCAGCGGTTCGTCAAGGAGGGCGGCGCCGAGGCGGTCAAGCTCGAACGGGGTGGCTCGATCGTCGACCGGGCCCGGGCGATCGTCCGGGCCGGGATCCCGGTGGTGGGCCACGTCGGGCTCACCCCGCAGGCGGCGACCGCGATGA
>NZ_CANG01000665.1:0-232 GCF_000309315.1 Sedimentibacter sp. B4 | reverse complement strand
GTTGACGAGGTTGCGGTGGGGCTCGGGCAGGGCGTCGCGAACGGAGCCGAGTACGGTCTCGAGGCCGGCGTGGAAGGCCTCGGACTCGAAGTACAGCTCGAACCGGTTGCACGTGTTCAGCAGCACGAAGCCGGGCAGCCCGGCGGCGTCCAGCGCCTCGATGACGGGCGTGGACGCCTCACTGAGGCGGGCCAGATCCTCGAGTGGCACGAGATGGTGACTCAGTCCGATG
>NZ_CANG01000666.1:0-356 GCF_000309315.1 Sedimentibacter sp. B4 | reverse complement strand
CCGCCCTGTCGAGCCTGCGGATCGGGATGAACATCCTGCTCACCGACGAGTCGGTCGCGCTCGACTCGCTGTTCGCCCACGGGGGGCTGTTCAAGACCAAGGGTGTCGCGCAGCGCTACCTCGCCGCAGCGGTCAACGCGCCGGTCTCGGTCGGTGACATCGCCGGCGAGGGCGGGGCCTGGGGCATCGCCCTGCTCGCCGCCTACGCCCGCAACAAGGCGGACGGCCAGTCGCTGGCCGACTACCTGACCACGAGCGTCTTCGCCGGCGCGGCCCTGGAGACGATCGCCCCGGACCCGGCGGACGTGGCCGGCTTCGACACCTACCTCACCCGGTTCAGCAACGGCCTGGCCATA
>NZ_CANG01000667.1:0-206 GCF_000309315.1 Sedimentibacter sp. B4 | reverse complement strand
CGGTTGCCCGTGCCGAGCCCGGCGAGCAGCACGGCGGTGACCTGTTCGGTCGTGCCGGTGCTCGGGAGAGCGGATCGACGAAGTCGTGCATCCACTTCAGCTCCGGGTCGACGAGAGCCTCGCCGAAGCGGATCGAGGCGAGCGCGAAGACCCGATCAGCGAAGCTCCGGGCGACGTCCTTGCGGATCGCGAAGTCGCCGGGATTA
>NZ_CANG01000668.1:0-207 GCF_000309315.1 Sedimentibacter sp. B4 | reverse complement strand
GGCCGAACGCGAGCTCGTGCTGCGCCTGCGCGAGACGAAGGAGGACCTGCCCGACGGCACGGTGATCGACGCCACCGCGCCGCTCACCGACGTCGTCGACGAGATCCTTCGGCTGAGCGCCTGAGCGCAAGCGGTGTCAGTTTCGCGGTGGTCGGGCAGCGCCGGATCTGCCGGTGTAGGCGATGCCCAGCCTGACCGTGGCCCACA
>NZ_CANG01000669.1:0-214 GCF_000309315.1 Sedimentibacter sp. B4 | reverse complement strand
ACCGGATGCGGCTCGTGGCGGCGTTCAACCACCAGCACGTGTTCCTCGACCCCGACCCCGATCCGGCGGCGTCGTTCGACGAGCGGAAGCGACTGTTCGACCTCCCCGGCTCGACCTGGGCCGACTACGACCCGGCACTGGTCTCCCCGGGGGGTGGGGTGTACCGCCGCGACGCCAAGTCGGTGCCGGTCAGCGACGGCGTGCGGGCCGTGCT
>NZ_CANG01000670.1:0-207 GCF_000309315.1 Sedimentibacter sp. B4 | reverse complement strand
AGCTTCGTGGTGGCCGGAGTCGGCGCGTTCCGTGCGACGCGAGTGGGCCACGACTCCTACGCGGCAAAGCTCACCATCGAAGCGAGCAAGTTCTCGCTGGTGAAGTCCGAGCTGCAGAGCGGCATCAACAAGATCCTTCGGCTGATCACCTGGCTGCTGATCCCGGTGGGCGCGGCCACGGTCTGGGTGCAGTGGGCGCAGCCCGGC
>NZ_CANG01000671.1:0-234 GCF_000309315.1 Sedimentibacter sp. B4 | reverse complement strand
ACCGAGGAGCAGGACGGCGTCGACAACGGCGAGCCGAAGCCGGGGGAGGATGCAGCCTGACCGAGGCCACCTCAACTCCGGGCGATCGGGTCCTGATCAGTGCGCCGCTTGACCTTGACGCTACGGCAGGGTTTCCACTGGACGCGGAGGTGGTCGGGATGACCCATCAAGACATCGATCCGCTGGTGGTGGACAGGCTGAGGCTGGCCCTGGCGGCGGATTCGGCGTCCGCCA
>NZ_CANG01000672.1:0-241 GCF_000309315.1 Sedimentibacter sp. B4 | reverse complement strand
CCGCGCGTGGCCCGGAGTGGGTCTTGTTGTAGACGATGATCGCCCGGGAGACCGACGGCGTGGGGGTGTAGTCCTCGTCGCGCTCGGCGCGGATCGAGACGCCCTGGGCGTGCAGCACCTCGATGGCGGTGCGCCACGCGGGCGCGGAGAGGGCGTGGGTGTCCTTCCCGATGTAGAGCGGCCCGGTGATGCCCTGCCCGGCCCGGTACTCGACGATCGCCTGGGTGGTGGCGGCGATGTA
>NZ_CANG01000673.1:0-200 GCF_000309315.1 Sedimentibacter sp. B4 | reverse complement strand
CCCACGGCGCGGGCGACCAGGCGGCAACAACCTCGCCGCTTCGGCTCGGTTCAGGACTCGATGTCGTACAGCTTGTTGTAGTTGTCCACACCGTAGATGCCCCAGGTGGCGATCGCCGTGGCGAGCTCCGGGTGGTCCTTGGCGTACTCAGGGAGTTCTACACCCTGCATGACCGCGTCAACAGCCTGCCGCATTGCGGT
>NZ_CANG01000674.1:0-241 GCF_000309315.1 Sedimentibacter sp. B4 | reverse complement strand
AATAGACCAAAGATCAGTCCATCTCGTAGACCCGCAGCGAGTTGGTCTGGCGCGAGTGCCGGCCGGGGTTGCCGGCCACGATCACGACGTGGTCGCCGTGCTGGACGAACCCGGTCTCGGTCAGCGCCGTCTGCACCGACTCGACCATCGCGTCGGTATCGGTGTACTCGGGCGTGACGTAGGACTGCACGCCCCAGCACAGGGTGAGCGCCTGTGCGGTCTTGGGCAGCGGGGTGAAGGA
>NZ_CANG01000675.1:0-219 GCF_000309315.1 Sedimentibacter sp. B4 | reverse complement strand
ATTGTCGAGGCGCAGTGGGCTGCGCAGCGCCGCGGGCTGGAGCGCTTCCGCACCGAGCAGCCCCACTACTCCCTCCTCGACCGCTCGATCGAACGCGAGGTCCTGCCCGTCGCCCAGCGCTACGGCATGGGCACCGTGATCTGGAGCCCGCTCGCCAGCGGCATGCTGACCGGACGGGGTGCGCCGCGGCCAGGAGACCGACCTGCGACGCTCCCGCCA
>NZ_CANG01000676.1:0-241 GCF_000309315.1 Sedimentibacter sp. B4 | reverse complement strand
GCTCACCGGCGACTCCGTGCCCGACGTCATGGAGTACAACAAGGGCAATGCCACCGCCGGCCAACTCGCCGCGCAGGGTCTGATCATGCCGCTCACCGACGCGGCGACGAAGTACGGCTGGGACTCCAAGCTGGCCGGCTCGCTGGCGACGACGGCCAAGTACGACGACAAGGGCCTGATGGGCTCCGGCGAGTGGTACGGCGTCCCCAACTACGGCGAGTTCGTCGGCGTCTACTACAAA
>NZ_CANG01000677.1:0-241 GCF_000309315.1 Sedimentibacter sp. B4 | reverse complement strand
CGGGCGGCATCAGGGCCAGCCCGCGGTCCTTGAGCGTGTTGTGCGCCCAGAACGGGGCGATCCGGCGCAGTTCCTGCTTGGCCTGCTCGGTGATGGTGAACCGGTCGCCGGGGCGGGAGTCGAACTCGTCCAGTTCGGCGATCACCCAGTCCATCGCGTACTCGGGCATGATCGGCGCGGCCCGGTTGGCCGAGGCCTGGTTGCCGCAGATCAGCGTGGCCGGCTCGATGAAGATCGACAA
>NZ_CANG01000678.1:0-240 GCF_000309315.1 Sedimentibacter sp. B4 | reverse complement strand
CTTCGTAGCGGGCGCCCTCGTGGTAAATCAGGGCGCCGGGACCGAATTCGCGGATGGCGAGGAACCGTGGGCGCTGAATGTAGTCGCCACCGTCGGCGGCGCGGGTGCCGTTGCGCACAGCTGGGATGTAGGCGGCCAGCGGGAGCCGTGGGAACGAGTAGCCAGAAAGGAAGCCCTCGGCGGCGAAGTAGCGATAGGTGTAGAAGTCGGAGTGGGTGGACCCTGACTCCTCGTTCTTGA
>NZ_CANG01000679.1:0-241 GCF_000309315.1 Sedimentibacter sp. B4 | reverse complement strand
CGGGCTGATCCCGAGCCGGCGGTCGACCGTGCCTGAGCCGAGGCGGCCCGGCCTCGTCGTTGTCCTCGCGCTCGCCACCGGGCTCGCCCTGGTGATCGCCGGCTACTGGTTCGTGGCCCTGCTCGCGAAGGTCGGTGGTTCCGGCATGACCGACCTCGCGGTGTACCGCGGGGCCGTGCTCTCGATGCTGGACGGCCGCGGGCTCTACGACTACGCCCTGCTCCGACCCGGGGAGTCCGCG
>NZ_CANG01000680.1:0-206 GCF_000309315.1 Sedimentibacter sp. B4 | reverse complement strand
CCCGCTGACCATCAGCCACCCCTAGGACTGAACGGCGTGACACCATGCAGGAGTCGGCCAGCCCATGAGTGAACATGAACCGCCGCATTTCCCTTGCCCTCACTGTGGCCATCACGCTCGGAATAGGGGTCCTCGGTCCGACGCTGCCCGCCCACCATGAAGGCTGCCTCCTCCCACGACAAGCATTCAAAAGGGGGCGTTCTCCG
>NZ_CANG01000681.1:0-212 GCF_000309315.1 Sedimentibacter sp. B4 | reverse complement strand
CCAGCCACGCGTCCGCGACGCGCGCCACCAACAGCAGCACCGGCGGGCAGTCTGTGATCTCGTTCTTCAGCTGGTGGCACAGCCCCATCCCGCCGGAGGGCGTCGCCTCGCCGTCCAGGATGACCAGGTCGACGCCACCGGCGTCCATGGTCTGCAGCACGACGGGCTGCGTGGCCACCTCGAACACGTCCAGTTCAGGAAGATCGGCCGCC
>NZ_CANG01000682.1:0-208 GCF_000309315.1 Sedimentibacter sp. B4 | reverse complement strand
TTCTCCGGGACGGTCACCACCTTGCCGACCGCCGAGAGCAGCTCGGTGACGTGCGCGAGGTGCTCCGCGGTCGCCGAGGCGCCCGCGGAGATCGCGGCCATGCCCTCGTCGACCTGGGCCGGCGTGTTGGGCATCACCCGGACGACCGCGGTGCCGTCGGGCATCGCGGCCTCGATCTGGTGCGTGGACAGCCCTGCGCACAACGAGA
>NZ_CANG01000683.1:0-218 GCF_000309315.1 Sedimentibacter sp. B4 | reverse complement strand
CGCCAACACGCACCCGGCCTTTCGGGCGGCGCTGTCGGCCGGCCCCGGTTCGCCGGAGCGCTCACTGTTCCACTTCCGCGACGGCAGCGGGCCCGACGGCGCCGAGCCCCCCACCAACTGGGGCTCGCTGTTCGGCGGCTCGGCCTGGGAGCGGGTGGTCGGCCCGGACGGCCCCGAACAGTGGTACCTGCACATGTTCGCCCCCGAGCAGCCGGACA
>NZ_CANG01000684.1:0-216 GCF_000309315.1 Sedimentibacter sp. B4 | reverse complement strand
CGGAGGTCTCCAAGGCGCTCACGGGCACCTGCGCGATGGGTGACTCCGGCCCCACGATCATGCTGGCCGACAACAACAACGAGTTCTACGGCAAGGTGGAGGCCACCTTGGTGCTCGACGCGGCGAAGAAGAGCCTCGTCGGTGTGACGGTCAACTTCGCCGAGGACTCCGAGGGCTTCGCCTGGGAGCTGACCTACTCCTCCTCGGAGACGGTCA
>NZ_CANG01000685.1:0-311 GCF_000309315.1 Sedimentibacter sp. B4 | reverse complement strand
GATGCAGGCGCACAGGGCCGACCACGAGACGCCGCTGCCGATGGTCACGGACAAGCAGGTGCTGATCATCGGCGGTGGCAACACCGCGATGGACGCTGCCCGCACCGCGCGCCGCCTCGGCGGCCACGTGACCATCGTCTACCGCCGCACCCGGGCGGAGATGCCGGCCCGCGTGGAGGAGCTCGAGCACGCCCTCGAGGAGGGCATCGAGCTGGCCGTGCTGCGCTCGCCGGTGGCATTCGAGGGCAACGAGCAGGGCTTCGTCACCTCCGCGACGGTGGAGATCATGGGCCTGGGCGAGCCGGACGGGT
>NZ_CANG01000686.1:0-283 GCF_000309315.1 Sedimentibacter sp. B4 | reverse complement strand
TGAACGAGTGTCAGCGCCAACTTCGTAGTCGGGACCGATTCTCCGCGGTTCAACGACCGGCCACGGAGGCAGAAACCGGCGAACCCCCGTCCCGGGAATTCGCCGGTTCTCGATGCCGGAAGACATCGCCTGGCGGTGGCGGAGGGATTTGAACCCTCGGAGGGTTGCCCCTCACGCGCTTTCGAGGCGCGCTCTTTAGGCCGCTCAGACACGCCACCGCGGAGGAGTGTACCGAGCCTTGGTCGGGACGGGCGAATCGTGCCGCCTGCACAGGTTGCGTGCC
>NZ_CANG01000687.1:0-216 GCF_000309315.1 Sedimentibacter sp. B4 | reverse complement strand
TTGTCGGGCTCGGTGGTGGCGAACACGAACCGGACGTGCGGCGGCGGCTCCTCGACGACCTTGAGCAGGGCGTTGAAGCCCTGCGGCGTGACCATGTGAGCCTCGTCGATGATGTAGATCTTGTAGCGGCTGTGCACCGGCGCGAAGAACGCCCGCTCGCGCAACTCCCGGGCGTCGTCGACGCCGCCGTGGGACGCCGCGTCGATCTCGATCACG
>NZ_CANG01000688.1:0-230 GCF_000309315.1 Sedimentibacter sp. B4 | reverse complement strand
CAATGCCCTTGACAGGGAAGGGATGGGATCGTGACCACCTACTGGCGCCGGCTTCGGGAGGTGGTCGCTGAGCGCGGCCCACTGTGCGTGGGCATCGACCCGCACCCGTCCCTGCTCAAGTCCTGGGGGCTGGAGGCCTCCGCCGCCGGCGCAGAGACCTGCGCGCGGACGCTCGTCGAGGCACTCGGCGACCGGGTCGCGGCGTTCAAGCCGCAGTCCGCGTTCTTCGA
>NZ_CANG01000689.1:0-240 GCF_000309315.1 Sedimentibacter sp. B4 | reverse complement strand
TGAACCTGCTGCAGCGCGACGAGGACACCGGGACGGCACTGGCCTCGCTGATCGACTCGTGCACCTCCGAACGCCCGGTGCGGCAGCGCCTGCTGCGCCGGGCCGCGGCGATGGGACGTTCGCTGTTGCGCGCAGGAGTGGTCGTCCGGCTCGAAGCGCCCACCTCCGGCGGGCGTCGCTACGCCCTGGCCGTGGACCTGCAACACAACTTCGCCCTGAACCAGCCGCTGAGCGCGTTCA
>NZ_CANG01000690.1:0-237 GCF_000309315.1 Sedimentibacter sp. B4 | reverse complement strand
GATCGTCACCTTCTACGCCAGCCCGACCATCTTCGAGACCACCACCTACTCCTACGAGACGCTGGTCACGCGGTTCCGGGAGATGGCGTTCCTGAACAAGGGCCTGAAGATCACCATCGTCGACCGGCGCGCGGAGACCGCTTCGCTCGACGACGACGATGCACTGGACGAGGCTCCGCGCATCCGCGAGCAGACCTTCCAGTACGCGGACGGCCTGATCGACTACGTGAAGTACCT
>NZ_CANG01000691.1:0-236 GCF_000309315.1 Sedimentibacter sp. B4 | reverse complement strand
AGGTGGGTGATGACCCGGGCGGCATTGATGCTCTCGGTGTCGAAGTGCCGGTCGTAGGCAGAATCGAGCACGTCGAACACCTGCCGGAACAGTTCGGTCATCCGGACGGTGTGGGACAGGTCGTCGCTGGCGAACATCGCGTTCACGAAGTGCAGCGCGATCGGGACGGCCTCGTCGGGCGGCAGGTCGAGACCGGTGCGCTCCCGGACGAGCGCAACGCCGTTCCGTGCGGCCCG
>NZ_CANG01000692.1:0-207 GCF_000309315.1 Sedimentibacter sp. B4 | reverse complement strand
CGCGCCCGTCCGCCGGTGTACCCGAGCGGGCGCGGAGTCTCCGCGATCCCGGCCGCGGCGTAGAGCCCGAGCAGCCGGTGCACGTTCGGCGTCCACGGCCCGGCCGGACGCAGCACCTCCTCGCCCAGCCGGCTGACCGCGCCCATGTTCCCTCCGGCAAGGGGTTCTTCTGTCTCCACGGTGTCCATCCGATCAGCTGGGCGCCGA
>NZ_CANG01000693.1:0-211 GCF_000309315.1 Sedimentibacter sp. B4 | reverse complement strand
ATGCTCGTGATCTCTTCAGTCCTCTACGGCAGGAGGTCGCGCGATGAGTGCCGGCGAATCCGGCTGCTGATCTGGAAGGAATTCACTCAGCTGCGCCGCGATCCACTCCTGATCCGGTTGCTGCTGGTCATGCCCGTCCTGCAGCTGATCCTGTTCGGTTACGTGGTGGCCGTGGACATCCGCAACCTCGCCACGGCGGTGGTGGACCTCA
>NZ_CANG01000694.1:0-236 GCF_000309315.1 Sedimentibacter sp. B4 | reverse complement strand
CGATCACCGAACCCGCTGGTGCGGCCCGGACTGACGTGGTGCAGGCGCTGCAGCTGATCCGGCCGGTGCTGAGGACCGGCGCTCCCGCACTGGTCACCCGCCTCGAGCAGGGCATCTGGGACGGCGAGCGAATCCTGGACCCGCTGGCCGGATGAGGCCGGTGCGACCTCGTGCCTGGTGGGACGAAACGGTCGAGTGTGGAATACTGAGGGTGATCGGAGTCATCCAGGCCCCGA
>NZ_CANG01000695.1:0-236 GCF_000309315.1 Sedimentibacter sp. B4 | reverse complement strand
AACTGATGCAGGCGGAAGGCGAAGAGTGGGCGGCCAGTGCCGTTTTTCGCGGTGGAACCCGCCATGAGCGTGGCCTGGATGGCCTCGGCGCAGTGGTCGACCGGCTCACCAGTCTGCTCGGCAAGCTCGGGCGCGGCGTGCGCACGAAGGCGGGTGGGCCGCTGACGGATCATGCGGCCAGTGCCTTCCTCCTGCGTGAGCCCGAACGTGGTCTCGATCCAGGAAGCAAGCGGTGA
>NZ_CANG01000696.1:0-220 GCF_000309315.1 Sedimentibacter sp. B4 | reverse complement strand
ACGATCATCGCCGCGCAGGACCCGGCGAGGGTCACGACGGCTTCGGCGCCGTCGAGGCTGTCCAGCGTCTGGGCGAGCACGCGCCCGGCCTGCGCCGGGAATCCCGAGTTCAGCGCCGGCTGTCCGCAGCAGGTCTGGTCGCGGGGGACGACCACCTCGACCCCGATGGCCTTGAGCACAGCGATGGTCGCTGCCAGCGGCCCGGGAGCGGCGAAGTCCG
>NZ_CANG01000697.1:0-241 GCF_000309315.1 Sedimentibacter sp. B4 | reverse complement strand
GGTGACCTCGACCCGCACCGACCCGACCTACACGGTGCAGCCCGGCGACGCGGGCTACCAGCTGAAGGTGAAGGTCACCGGTACCAAGGACGGCTACAACACGGCCTGGAAGTACTCGAAGCCGACCGCCGCGGTACCCAGACCCTGAGCCCACCCGCCCCGCAGTAGCCCTTCCGGGGACTGTGGCAGGCGAGTTCCCGGCCGGTACCCTCACACGCGGGGGGAATCGCACGCCGCGAAA
>NZ_CANG01000698.1:0-221 GCF_000309315.1 Sedimentibacter sp. B4 | reverse complement strand
GTCAAGGACGAGCGGGTAGCTCATTTTCCCGGCAGGTTGGCCTGAGACAGATAGGCCGCCGCCCTCCTGAGTACCTCGTTCTCCTGCTCCAGCAGCCGGATCCGCCGACGGGCTTCACGCAGCTCCACCGAAGCCACCTGGGTCGTTCCGGGGCGGTCGCCGTCCTCGATGTCGGCCTTCTTCATCCACGAGTACAGGGTCGTGAAGTGGATCCCGAAGTC
>NZ_CANG01000699.1:0-200 GCF_000309315.1 Sedimentibacter sp. B4 | reverse complement strand
GAGGGGTATGTCAGGCATCCCGGTCATCATCGACACCGACACCGCGCAGGACGACTGCGTGACCATCCTGCTCGGCCTGCTCGACCCCGCGGCCGACCTGCGGGCGATCACGATGGTCGCGGGAAACGTCGGCTTCGACCAGCAGGTGGCCAACGCCCACCTCACCCTGAACGTGGCGGGTCGGCTCGGGGACGTGCCGG
>NZ_CANG01000700.1:0-217 GCF_000309315.1 Sedimentibacter sp. B4 | reverse complement strand
CCTGGTTGGGACTCATCCCCAGGCGTACGCAGGTGCGGGAGACGTAGGGCGACAGGTGCCGCATGACCAGGGGGCCGAGCCAGTGCTCGTAGTTCTTGCGGCCGAGGATCTCCGCCGGCTGCACGGCCTCCCGGTACTCGCGGATGCCGGGCACTCGGTACGGATCTTCGGGCATGGCCGCATTATGCCAGGTGGGGGGTGGTGCCCCCGGTCCGGG
>NZ_CANG01000701.1:0-205 GCF_000309315.1 Sedimentibacter sp. B4 | reverse complement strand
CCCGCTCGGCCGGGGTGAAGTCACGCCAGGAGAGCGTGGCGAGCGCCTGGTCGTGCGTCTCCGGATCGTAGGCGCCGTCCAGCTCGAGCCGCGCGACCCGCAGGGCCTTCACCTCGCCGACGAGCCGGGAGACCAGCCCCTCGTACATGCCCATGGCCAGCGGCTGGGCGTCCTGGAACAGGCCGTTCACCCACGGGTTGAGATA
>NZ_CANG01000702.1:0-241 GCF_000309315.1 Sedimentibacter sp. B4 | reverse complement strand
CCGCCGCGTCCGTGGATCTGGCCGACGCACCCGAACCCGCCGACGCGATGCCCTCCCAAGGGCCGGTCGTTCCCGGCGCCATCGCGGAGGCCCAGCCGGACGCGGACTGAGCTGCCGCCCGCGGCGGAGGGGCGACTCGTGCCGCCCGGCCCGCGTCGTGATCCTCGACCGCCGAAGGCGAGCTGAATGGTCAACGAACGGGAAGGGGACGGTTCCTTTCCCGTCCACTCGCCTATCCTTT
>NZ_CANG01000703.1:0-259 GCF_000309315.1 Sedimentibacter sp. B4 | reverse complement strand
AACGCCGCGGCCAGTCCGTCGCTCTTGATCTGCTTCCAGGTGAGCTTGGTCAGCGGCGGCTTCGCGCCCCACCACTTGTCGTTCGGCTCCATGGTCACGGTGCCGCTGGTCTTGTCCCAGTTGGTCACCTTGAACGGGCCGGTGAAGTAGGAGTCGACGTAGTCCTTCCAACCGTTGTTGAACGCGTCCGGGGTGGCCGCGCCCTCAGCACGCAGCGGGCCGGTCCCGACGATGCTCGTCCAGTCCGGGTAGGTGGACT
>NZ_CANG01000704.1:0-223 GCF_000309315.1 Sedimentibacter sp. B4 | reverse complement strand
CCACGACGCGACGATCACGCACGCCATCGCGACGACCTCGGACCAGCTGAGCTGCTCGTGCAGGATGACCAGGGCTGCGAGGGCGGCGACGGCGGGCTCGAGGCTCATCAGGATGCCGAAGACGCTCGCTGGGATGCTGCGCCGGGCCACCATCTCCAGGCCGTAGGGGATCACCGAACTCATCACGCCCACGATCGCGGCCAGGCCCAGCACCGGCCACTGC
>NZ_CANG01000705.1:0-211 GCF_000309315.1 Sedimentibacter sp. B4 | reverse complement strand
TCGAGGCCTCGAAGCGCAGGGGCCGTAAGCCAGCCGGCTCCCCGGTGAAGGCCGTCCCCAATCCCGAGCCGGCGTCGCCGGTAACCCCGGACGAGGACGCGGAGCCGACGGAACTGGTTGACGAGGACGTTGATGACGTGGTCGACGTCGAGGACGACGAGGACGACGTCACCGTCGAAGAAGTGCTCGACCCGAAGAATGTCGAGAAGGT
>NZ_CANG01000706.1:0-212 GCF_000309315.1 Sedimentibacter sp. B4 | reverse complement strand
GAGGGCTCGGGTCCACTCGACCAGACCGCTGAGGCCGTGGCCCGGACGCACCTGCGCACCACCCACGCCGTCGTCATAGACCTCCAGCACCAGCGGGTCGGCCAGCTGCAGCCGGACCGTGGACGTGGTGGCTCGCGCGTGCCGGGCCTGGTTGGTGAATGCCTCGCTGACCAGGTAGTACACCGCCAGCGACACGTCTTCCCCTGGGGTCT
>NZ_CANG01000707.1:0-246 GCF_000309315.1 Sedimentibacter sp. B4 | reverse complement strand
CCCCTTGCCAGGCGCCACACGCCAGATCAGGGCGGACGTCGGATCGGCCAAGTTGCGGCGCGCGGTGATCACGGCGGAGCCCTGGTCGGCGAGGTTGACCGTGCGAACGCAGGCGATGCTCGCCGTGACCCGCTCGTTGAACAGGTCCGGCAGCCGTCCGGTCTCGATGAGCTCCAGGCTGGCCGAGCGGCCGTCCACAATGGTCCAGCGCAGCATCCTCGACGCGTGGTCCCAGCCGCCGCGGTC
>NZ_CANG01000708.1:0-232 GCF_000309315.1 Sedimentibacter sp. B4 | reverse complement strand
CCCTGGTGGATGAGCACCGTCGCCAGTCCAACCACGACCTCACCCTCACCGGTGACGGCGTGTGGACCCTGCACCTGCCCGCATCGGTTCCGGACAGCGCTACGGCTACCGCGTCCACGGCGCCTGGGCACCGGAGAAGGGCGAGCGGTTCAACCCTGCGAAACTGCTGCTGGACCCCTACGCACGGGCGATCACCGGCGGCGTCGACTACGCGGGCCCGATCGCCGACCAA
>NZ_CANG01000709.1:0-242 GCF_000309315.1 Sedimentibacter sp. B4 | reverse complement strand
CGAAGGTCGCCCACTGGCTGGCCGCGTACGCCCTGGTCAGCGGCGTGGTCGAGCCGCACCCCGCCTCGGTCTGGAAGCGCGGCGAGCTGCCGCTGAAGGGCACGCCGAAGGAACTCACGGACCTGGTGATGGACGACGAGTTCCCGTTGTCGATGTTCTATGAGGCGTTCGAGAAGAAGCTGCGGGACGTGGTCGCGTCCACCTCGGGGATCACCGGCGCCGACGCGTAAGCCCCGCCTCCG
>NZ_CANG01000710.1:0-240 GCF_000309315.1 Sedimentibacter sp. B4 | reverse complement strand
TTCCTGCACGACGCCCACCTGCTCGAGGAGGGCCTGAGCAACTACTGGGGCTACAACTCGATCGGCTACTTCGCGCCGCATGCCGAGTACTCCTCCACCACCGACCTGGGTGGCCAGGTGCAGGAGTTCAAGGGGATGGTGAAGACCCTCCACGAAGCGGGCATCGAGGTGATCCTCGACGTGGTCTACAACCACACCGCCGAGGGCAACCAGCTCGGGCCGACGATCAGCTTCCGCGGA
>NZ_CANG01000711.1:0-240 GCF_000309315.1 Sedimentibacter sp. B4 | reverse complement strand
GATTGCCATCGACGTCGATGACGACAAGCTCGAGCATGCGATCCGCTACGGCGCCTCCGATGTGATCAACTCCCGGCACGTGACGCCCGGGACCGCGTCCTCGCCCTCACCGGGGGGCGGGGCGTCGACGTGGCCATTGAGGCGCTGGGGTTCCCCGCGACCTTCGAGCAGGCGCTCACCCTGCTGGCGGACGGCGGCCGGATGGTGCCGGTCGGCCTGGCCGCCGGGTCGCAGACCGCG
>NZ_CANG01000712.1:0-254 GCF_000309315.1 Sedimentibacter sp. B4 | reverse complement strand
GAACACGTGTTGCTGCTGTCCGTGATCGTGAGCGTGCCGGCTTCGAGTGCCTTGGTCGCGTCGATCTCCGGCTTCCAGGACGCCGAGCTCGGCGCATTGTTCAGCGACGTCGGCGCGATCAGGCCGAGCAGGCGGGCCGGGGACGTCCCGACTCCGGACAGCTCGTGGATCACGACCTCGCCGTCGCTGTCGGGGCTGTACGCGATCCGGTGCGACCCATCGGTGGTGATCCACGGGAGGTCGGACCAGGTCCC
>NZ_CANG01000713.1:0-241 GCF_000309315.1 Sedimentibacter sp. B4 | reverse complement strand
CGCCGAAGCCCTTCGTGGCCGCCTGCGACACGTTCATCTACGTGGAAAACCTCGCCCCCACGATCCCCGAGACGACACCGGCGGTGAAGCCGGTTCTGAAGCGGGACCGAAAGCTCGACCGGCTCCTTGCCGAAGCGGTGGACGTCGCTGCCGGCGACGATGGCTGGGCCCACCTCGGCGCGGTCGGCAGCAACCTCTCCCGGCTGGCGTCTGACTTCGACTCTCGGACCTGGGGCTACAA
>NZ_CANG01000714.1:0-215 GCF_000309315.1 Sedimentibacter sp. B4 | reverse complement strand
GGACAGGTGACGAACATGGCAGGCGAGAAGCGCAGGCACCCCCCGATCCTGGTGATCGTTGTCGTCTTGGTGCTGCTCATCGGCGGTGGCACTTGGTGGTGGTGGAGCTCCACCCATCCGACGACCGAGACCGCGCAGGAGCAGGTCACCGGGTCGGTGGAGGCGAACGAATACCAGATCGCCGCGGCCCTGAGCGGACGGGTGACCGCTGTGCA
>NZ_CANG01000715.1:0-202 GCF_000309315.1 Sedimentibacter sp. B4 | reverse complement strand
GCGTTACCCTGATAGCGGGTCGCAACCCCGCCGACCCGACGACGGAGAGCGGCCCAGGTTGCGGCCCGAAAGGGCTCCGGTCGAGGAGGTGCGCATGATTCGATCCGCCACAGCGCGCGCCTACCTGTTGCGCAGTGTCCGGCTCCTGCTCGAGGCGTATGCGGGAGCGGAGCTGCCGCAGTGGGAGGCGCTCGCCAGAACG
>NZ_CANG01000716.1:0-401 GCF_000309315.1 Sedimentibacter sp. B4 | reverse complement strand
CAACGTGCCCATCCGCCGCCTGGTCGAGGAACGCCTCGGCACCCCGGTGGGCTTCAGCCACGACGTCCGGGCCGGCGGCCTCGCCGAGATGCACGCCCTGGGCGAGGTCGAGCCCGACTGCGTGACGGCCTTCATCCCGGTCGGGACCGGCCTGGCTGCGGCAATCTTCGTCGGGAACCGTCCGGTGGTCGGCAACGGGTGGGCGGGAGAGATCGGCCAGCTCGTCTTCCCCGGGGGCCCACACGCAGGCAAGCGCCTCGAGGAGGTGGCCTCCGCCTCCGTCCTCGCCGCCCGGATGGGCACGGACGGCGCCGCAGAGGTGGCCCGGCTGGTAGCGGCCGGGGACGCCCGCGCCGCCGAGTTGTGGGACGAGGTGGCCGCTGCGCTGGGGTTCGCCCTGA
>NZ_CANG01000717.1:0-241 GCF_000309315.1 Sedimentibacter sp. B4 | reverse complement strand
ACGATCCCGCCAACCCGGGCCGGATGTACCTGTTGCGGCAAGGGCATCGCCCCGTTCCGGCGCAAGTCCGAGGACGCCGCGCGGATCGCCGCGTCGATCCGGTCGGGCAACGACGCCCGTGCCGCGGAGATGGTCGCGAAGCTGTCGGACTGGTTCGCCACCTGCGGCCTGGACACCGGGCTCACCGCTGAGGTCATCGCCCGCGGCGTCGCCGCAGCGGCCGACGTCCCGGTCGAGTGGA
>NZ_CANG01000718.1:0-424 GCF_000309315.1 Sedimentibacter sp. B4 | reverse complement strand
CACCGAGCTCGCCGTCCTCCCTGCAGCGGGCGCACCAGCACCTCGCCGGACTGGTCCCGCAGGCCGTGCTCGACAGCGTTCTGGCAGACCTCGGTCAGCACCAGCGACAGGCTGGTGGCGACGTCGGCCGGCACATAGCCGAACGAGCCCTCCCGCACCATCCGGACCTTCCCGCCCGTCGCGGCCACATCGCCGACCATCCGCAGCAGCCGATCCGCCACGTCGTCGAACTTGACCGCCGAGTCGAACGCCTGGCTGAGGATCTCGTGCACCACCGCGATCGCGGCCACCCGCTTCATGGCGTCGTTGAGCGCACCCTTGGCCTCGGGCGACGAGATCCGGCGGGCCTGCAGGCGGAGCAGGGCGGCCACCGTCTGCAGGTTGTTCTTCACCCGGTGGTGGATCTCGCGGATCGTGGCGTCCT
>NZ_CANG01000719.1:0-227 GCF_000309315.1 Sedimentibacter sp. B4 | reverse complement strand
AGGCCCGGGCAGTCGTCGGGGTGGTCCAGGCTGTCCTCGACGGCGTGTCGCGGATCGGTGAGCTTCGGCAGGGGGCGCTGCGGATGACCTCGACATCAACCGATTCCGGGAGTTCTACCCGGAGCCGTCCGCGGCCGTAGAGGAGTTCCACCTGTGTGCTGTCGTCCATGGCAGAACTCCTAGTCGACGGTGAGGATGACTTTGCCGGTGTTCTGTCCGGACTCCAG
>NZ_CANG01000720.1:0-210 GCF_000309315.1 Sedimentibacter sp. B4 | reverse complement strand
CACCGACTGGCTGCCGGCCCTGGAGATGAATCGCCGCGCCGACCTCGCGCTGATCCACGGCGGTATCGGCACCGTCCTCACCGCCGCGCTCGCTGGCCGTCCCGTGGTCGGCGTCGGGATGCAACCCGAGCAGGTCGCGAACATCTCCTGCCTGGTCCGCAAGGGATTCGCGCGGAGAGTGGGGAAGTCACGCAACCGGACCAAGCTGGT
>NZ_CANG01000721.1:0-240 GCF_000309315.1 Sedimentibacter sp. B4 | reverse complement strand
TGACCGCCAGCCCGAGCACCAGCGTCGGCACGTGCACCGCGCCGAGTTGGGCGAACAGGGACGCGGTCTCCTCCCACGGGGCGTTGCCGGTGATGGTCAGCCTGGTGAGCTTGCCGTACTGGCTGACCACCATGAGCAGCCCGATGCCCGCCATGTAGCCCACCAGCACCGGCCGAGAGAGCAGGTTCGCCACGACGCCGAGCCGGGCGAGCCAACCGATCAGGCAGACCACCCCGACGA
>NZ_CANG01000722.1:0-241 GCF_000309315.1 Sedimentibacter sp. B4 | reverse complement strand
CTCTGGGGCCAGGTCGTAGAGGTTGTCGGGGTCGACGAACAGCACGAAGTCATTGCGGGTCCCGTGACCCTTCGCGAACTCGATCTGCATGCTCACTCCCCTCGGGCTCCGGCCACGATACCCCCGACAGCGGACGCCATCGACGCGGCGCTCTCCGGCCCGGCTGGAAGCCAGGTGATCCGGGGGTCCCTGCGGAACCAGCCCAGCTGTTTGCGGGAGAACTTCCGGGTGCCGGTGACCA
>NZ_CANG01000723.1:0-240 GCF_000309315.1 Sedimentibacter sp. B4 | reverse complement strand
ATACGCAGGGAGTTCTTGACCAGGTCACGAATGGTGACCTCGCCCTTGCCCTCGACGTTCGGCGGGCGGGACTCCAGGCGCACCACGTGGTCCTGCTGCAACTGGAGCTCCACCGCGTCCTCGATCGAGACGATGCGCTCGTCGTTCGGGATGAACCAGGACAGCACGTTGAGCAGGGTGGTCTTGCCGGTGCCGGTACCGCCGGAGACGATGATGTTCAGGCGGGCGACCACGCAGGCA
>NZ_CANG01000724.1:0-212 GCF_000309315.1 Sedimentibacter sp. B4 | reverse complement strand
GTTCACGAAGTGCGGCTTGCCGGTCTCGAAGACGGTGCGCACCGCGTCCTCGATCAGGTCGTCCGGGGTGTCGGGGGAGACCTTCATGGTGAGGTTCGGCACCACCTGGCGCAGCGAGCGCTCGACCCGCCAGATCGCACGCACCATGCGTGAGTCGGACGGACCCACGTCGGCGTGCACGAAGGCATCGGGCAGCATCCGGTCGAGCTGGA
>NZ_CANG01000725.1:0-210 GCF_000309315.1 Sedimentibacter sp. B4 | reverse complement strand
CAGTTGGTCACCCGCACCCCGGAGGTCGCCGGCGGGCTGCTGCGCAGCATCGTGGACTTCGCGATCGACGGAAGCCCGGCGTTCCCCGGCGCGAAGGCCAGCGCGGCCCGTTCCCTCCAGTCCAAGGGCGACCGCGAACAGGCCATCGACTCCGTGGCCCGCTACCACGTCTCGATGGCGTCGATGCAGGGCTTCCTGACCAGCGTCGGC
>NZ_CANG01000726.1:0-216 GCF_000309315.1 Sedimentibacter sp. B4 | reverse complement strand
ACGACCTCTCCGATCTGGCCGGGTTCGTCAGTGTCGACACCGATCACGGCATGCGCTGCAACGAGGGCGAGTGCGATCCGGACGGCGGGTTCTGGATCGGTACCCTCGCCTATGGGTTCACGCCCGGGTCGGGGACCCTCTACCGGTTGGACGCCGGGTCACGACAGTCGCGTCCGGTCGTTTCGGGCCTGACGATCAGCAACGGCCTGGGCTGGA
>NZ_CANG01000727.1:0-201 GCF_000309315.1 Sedimentibacter sp. B4 | reverse complement strand
CGCGCAGACCGGAGCGGTCGACCTGGCCTCGAAGGAACTGGTCGACGAGGTCGTCGCGCGCTCACAGAAGGCGGCCGCAGCCTGTGCGATGTCGATGACCCGCGGGGCACGGTGATGTTCGCCTTCCGCGAGTTGCTCAACGCCCACAAGGAGCGGATCGCGGAGATCATCACCTCCGAGCACGGCAAGACCGTGTCCGAT
>NZ_CANG01000728.1:0-233 GCF_000309315.1 Sedimentibacter sp. B4 | reverse complement strand
ATGAACCTGCTCGATCTGCACACTAGGTAGCCTTTTACACTGTCAACGGTCATATCCGGGTCGTTATCGAACGTTTTCTTTCGACGATGGTTGAAAAGAGGGCGTTGGCTGGCCTATGCTCCTGCCATGTCGCCGACGACAGGACGCCCGTCACTGCGGGACCGAACCCGGGACGAGGTGTTCGCCCTGATCCGGGACTCGCGCGACCTCACCCGCTCGGCGCTGGTCGAACT
>NZ_CANG01000729.1:0-236 GCF_000309315.1 Sedimentibacter sp. B4 | reverse complement strand
ACAGCGCGTGCTCGGTGTAGTCGAGCACCCGGACGTGGTGGCCGAGGATGCCCAGGGCGTCCACGAACGCCGACAGCGGGCCGTTGCCCTCGCCGGTGATCTCGTGCTCGACCCCGCGGTCGCGGACGGTCGCCGTGACCGTGTAGCCGCCCCCGTTGGACACCGACTTCACGGTGACCAGGCTCAGCGGCTCGGTGTCGGCCAGATACTCGTCGGCGAAGATCCGCCACATCTCC
>NZ_CANG01000730.1:0-216 GCF_000309315.1 Sedimentibacter sp. B4 | reverse complement strand
TGACGCCAGCGTCTACACCCTCGGCCAGGAGCTGACCGCAGAGGTGTTCGCCGAGGCCGACGTCGTCGACGTCACCGGCGTGACCAGGGGCAAGGGCACGGCCGGCGTGATGAAGCGGCACGGCTTCGGCGGCCTTCGCGCCAGCCACGGCGTGCACCGCAAGCACCGCTCGCCGGGCTCCATCGGCGCCTGCGCCACCCCGGGTCACGTCTTCAA
>NZ_CANG01000731.1:0-325 GCF_000309315.1 Sedimentibacter sp. B4 | reverse complement strand
GGCCAAGTGCGCGCTCATCGCGAAACGGCTCGGTACCGACGTGGGCGACTATGTACTGATCCGTCGCGACGTCGACTGACGGACCGAGTTGGGGACGGTTCCTATTCCGGTCCACTTCCTGAGGATGGACTGAATCAGGAACCGTCCCCGATTTGGTCCGGGGTCCGCAGGGACGCCAGCAGCAGCGCCTCGGACAGGATCGCGTGCTCGAAGGTCTCCAGGTGCAGCGACTCGTTCGGACTGTGCGGCGCTGCCGGCGGGTCGAGGACGGCCGTGACCAGGATCGCCGCGTCCGGGAACTCCCGTGCGAGTTCTGCGATGAACA
>NZ_CANG01000732.1:0-241 GCF_000309315.1 Sedimentibacter sp. B4 | reverse complement strand
GAAGTCGATCTTCGGGTCGATGCCCTGGGTGAACAGGTTCAGGCCCAAGGTGACCAGGTCCACGTTGCCGGTGCGCTCGCCGTGGCCGAACAGGCAGCCCTCGACGCGGTCGGCACCGGCCATCAGGGCCAGCTCGGTGGCCGCCACCGCCGTACCCCGGTCGTTGTGGGGGTGCAGCGAGATGGCCACGTGATCACGGTTGCGGATGTGCCGACCGAAGTACTCGATCTGGTCGGCGTAA
>NZ_CANG01000733.1:0-223 GCF_000309315.1 Sedimentibacter sp. B4 | reverse complement strand
CCGCCGACTACGACGTGAAGAAGGCCGAAACCGGCATCATCTACATCGACGAGATCGACAAGGTCGCCCGCAAGAGCGAGAACCCCTCGATCACCCGCGACGTCTCCGGCGAGGGCGTGCAGCAGGCACTGCTGAAGATCCTCGAGGGGACCACCGCGTCCGTCCCGCCGCAGGGTGGCCGCAAGCACCCCCACCAGGAGTTCATCCAGATCGACACCACGAA
>NZ_CANG01000734.1:0-241 GCF_000309315.1 Sedimentibacter sp. B4 | reverse complement strand
TGCGGCACGGAGGAGGCGCTACAGCCAGCCGTTCTCCTCGGCGATCCGGACGGCTTCGGCGCGGTTCGTGGCGCCGGTCTTGCCGATCGCGGCGGAGAGGTGGTTGCGCACGGTGCCCTCGGAGAGGAACACCCGACCCGCGATCGCCGCGACGCTCGCCCCGTCGCGCGCGGCACGGAGCACCTCTGTCTCCCGTTCGGTGAGCGGGGAATCGCCCGCGACCAGGCTGTCCATCGCGAGA
>NZ_CANG01000735.1:0-200 GCF_000309315.1 Sedimentibacter sp. B4 | reverse complement strand
AGAAGCGGGTGGGTGCGCTGGTCGCCGACCTGAGCAGGCAGGACAAGGTGGCGATCGCGCTCGGCGAGTTCGACGCCCTGACCACCCGTGGCCTTCCCACGCCCGACTACGTGGACGCAGGTACCGGCCTGCGGGACGTGCCCGGCGCGACAGCCTTCCCCGCCGGGATCGCGCTCGCGTCCACGTTCGACCCCGACCTC
>NZ_CANG01000736.1:0-241 GCF_000309315.1 Sedimentibacter sp. B4 | reverse complement strand
GATCCACTCCGACCGACGCGCATGCCCCCGACGCACTCGCTGGAGGTGCAACTGCCCTTCCTGCAGCGGGTGCTGGACGAGTTCGAGCTCGTTCCCCTGGTCGTCGGGGACGCCGGCGCCGAACTCGTCGCGTCCGTGCTCGAGGAGGCCTGGGGCGGGCCGGAAACCCTGTTGCTGATCAGCTCGGACCTCTCCCACTACCTGTCCTACGACCAGGCTCGCAGCACCGACGCCGACACCA
>NZ_CANG01000737.1:0-299 GCF_000309315.1 Sedimentibacter sp. B4 | reverse complement strand
GCGATCAGTTCCGCGGAGACGGCGGTGGCGTTCGGGATCGAGCCGCGGGTCGCGATGCTGTCCTACTCGACGGGCACCTCGGGTTTCGGTGCCGACGTGGACAAGGTGCGCGAGGCGACCGAGATCGTGCGGGAGAAGCTGCCGGACCTCGCACTGGAGGGCCCGATCCAGTTCGACGCGGCCGTCGACCCGACCGTGGCAAGGACGAAACTGCCCGACTCGCCGGTGGCCGGCCGGGCGACCGTGTTCATCTTCCCCGACCTGAACACCGGCAACAACACCTACAAGGCCGTGCAGCG
>NZ_CANG01000738.1:0-254 GCF_000309315.1 Sedimentibacter sp. B4 | reverse complement strand
AACCGGGCCCAGCACGAGACGGGGGTGCGGGTGCGCACCCTGAATCCGGTGTTCAACTGGTCCTCCACTGATGAGGCCGAACGTGCCGCGCAGGTGCGGAACTGGCGGCGGCTACTGGAGCTGGCCGACCAGATCGACTGCAGGGAGATCACCTCGGAGTTCTCCGGGAACCCGAACACCCCGCGGGAGTGTGAGGCGCAGTGGTACCGGTCGCTGGAGGAGCTCACCCCGGCCTTCGAGAACTACGGCATCCA
>NZ_CANG01000739.1:0-214 GCF_000309315.1 Sedimentibacter sp. B4 | reverse complement strand
CGGGAGCGAGCAGGGTGGCAGTGGCGGACAGGCTGCCGCCCGCGGACTCCTCCACCCGGGTCCCGATCAGGCCGATCCCGAACAGGGTGCCGACCACCATGAACACCGCACTCGCCGTGACCAACACCTGACGTACTCGATCCGGCATCTCCGGCCTCCTCCACTCGATCAACCTTGGACAAGAGTGTGACACGTCGCGCACGCTGTCGAAAGT
>NZ_CANG01000740.1:0-241 GCF_000309315.1 Sedimentibacter sp. B4 | reverse complement strand
CCTGTTCCGCTCGAGCTCGGCCTTCGCCGCGGCGGAGAGCTTCGATCCGAACGGCGGCAGCACCACGTCGGCGCCGTCCAGCAGCAGCACGCTCGCCTTGGTCGTGTCGATCCGCCGGAAGCTCTTCCGCAGCGTGTGCTGGGTGAGCTCCGCGATCTGGCCGGCCATCTCGACACCGGTGGGCCCGGCGCCGACCACCACGAAGTTCAGCAGCCGGCGCCGCTCGTCGGCGTCCTCGCTA
>NZ_CANG01000741.1:0-205 GCF_000309315.1 Sedimentibacter sp. B4 | reverse complement strand
TGCAGAACTTCATCGGCGGCGGCTACGTCGACGCCGCCACTGACTCCTTCACCGACGTGATCGATCCCGCGACGGCGGCGGTGATCGCCCGAGCTCCGGTGTCGGCCGCCTCCGACGTGGATGCCGCGTACGCCGCTGCGGATGCGGCCTTCCGGACCAGCTGGGGACGCACGACGCCCGGCGAGCGGCAGGCCGCGCTGCTGAA
>NZ_CANG01000742.1:0-216 GCF_000309315.1 Sedimentibacter sp. B4 | reverse complement strand
TCGTCGAAGGTGGTGCCCAGGGAAGTGATCCGGGCGTTCACCGGGTCCGGGTCGCCCAGTGCCACCAGGCTGGGATGACCTGGCGCCAACGGGGTGACACTCGGCAGCGGCAGCAGCCGGGCACGGCTCGAGCCGTGGAACGGCGTGCAGATCGTGACCAGCGAGGAGATGCGTCCGTCCGTGTCGCCCAGCATTGCCAGCTTGCCGATCAGCCCG
>NZ_CANG01000743.1:0-228 GCF_000309315.1 Sedimentibacter sp. B4 | reverse complement strand
TACGGCCTGTTCGCGGGCAGGCGAGAGCACAGTCATCGACGCGAGCCTCTCAGACGGGAGTGAATGGGTCCCCTGCAGCGAGGGCCAGCCTTCGCGCCCACGGCCCGACCCAGGGGTCGGGGCCTCGGCGGTAGGGCTGGCCCTCGGCGCAGGGAGAGGGGACTACTTGCCGTTCAGCATCGGGGTGAGGATGTCGTCGTACTGCTTGGCCAGCGTGGCGACGTCACC
>NZ_CANG01000744.1:0-237 GCF_000309315.1 Sedimentibacter sp. B4 | reverse complement strand
TCGCCGGCACCGGCTGGGGCATCCTGCACAAGGCCGAGGCCTGGGCCGACACCGAGGCGTTCTTCCGCTCGGTGGGGGAGACCCACGCCGCGATCGGCTCGGAGTACGTCGTGCACCTGCCTCCGATGTACCGGGACGAGAAGACCGGCGGCTACATCGACGACAAGGTCCTCTCCCGGAGGCGTGGAACCTGTACGTCGCCAACGCCAACAAGCTCGGCCGGATCATGAAGGAGGA
>NZ_CANG01000745.1:0-210 GCF_000309315.1 Sedimentibacter sp. B4 | reverse complement strand
CGTCCGGCTCAGCGAACTGACCGCCGAGCAGGCGGAGTACCTGGGCATCGAGGTCGAGGGGCCGTTCAAGAGCGAGCTCTACCGGTACTGAGCCCGCCGACGCACTTGGGTAATCGTCCGTACACACCGCCGGGAGGCTGGCCATGCGACAGACCGACTTCAACCTGATCACCGAGACCCGGGACGCCGTGCTCCAGGTGAGCGCGCGAG
>NZ_CANG01000746.1:0-207 GCF_000309315.1 Sedimentibacter sp. B4 | reverse complement strand
AAGGCGTTGGCGGAACTCCCGGCACCGCAACGCACGCCAGCGGTCCGCGACACGATCGCCTCCGCCGCCGAGTGGCTGCTCGTCCACCACGTGCACAAGCGGAGCCACGACCTGGCGAAGGTCTCTAGGCCGGGCTGGGAACGAAAGTTCCGGGGTTCCCCCGGATGTACCAGACCGACGCGCTGGAGATCCTGCTCCTGCTCACCC
>NZ_CANG01000747.1:0-231 GCF_000309315.1 Sedimentibacter sp. B4 | reverse complement strand
GTCGAGCCCGCCGACATCGCGGCCGACATCCGCACACTGCTGGCCGACTGACCCCGCCGGCCCGCACCGGGGTCAGCCGGCGGCTTAGGCCCCCGCAGCGGCGTTGGGCATCTCCCGCAGCGGACGCAGCGCCAGCACCGTGGTGACCAGTAACAGAACCCCGCCGGCGACGTAGGTCCACTGCAACCCGACGGCGTGCGCGACCAGGCCGCCGCCGAGCGCGCCGAGTGG
>NZ_CANG01000748.1:0-215 GCF_000309315.1 Sedimentibacter sp. B4 | reverse complement strand
CCGATGTCGATGATCAGGCCGCCCTTGACCACCTCGATGACGCGGCCGGTGACGACGCCGTCCTCTTCCTTGACCTTCTCGATCGTGCCCCAGGCGCGCTCGTACTGAGCCCGCTTCTTGGACAGGATCAGTCGGCCTTCCTTGTCCTCCTTGGTCTGAACCAGGGCCTCGATCACATCACCCACGGAGACCACGTCGAACGGGTCCACGTCGTG
>NZ_CANG01000749.1:0-205 GCF_000309315.1 Sedimentibacter sp. B4 | reverse complement strand
CGGGACTACCCGCCCATCTCCACGACGTCCTTGTCGGCAGGGGCCTTGATGCTCACCGGCTCGTTGTAGTGGCCCATCACGCCACTCATCTTCATCGGCACGTCATCGCCGCCCGCCTTCGCCGGCACGTCCATAGCGACCTTGTGAACCAGACCGGCATCGTCGATCCAGACGTCGTAGTCGAAGTCCGCGTCCGCGACGCTCG
>NZ_CANG01000750.1:0-222 GCF_000309315.1 Sedimentibacter sp. B4 | reverse complement strand
ATCGGACGCACGGACCTGCCCGGCGGCGATCCGAAGGTGATGAGCCGGACCCTGCGCGAGGTGGTCCTGGCGCTGCCCGACTCGGCTGCGCTGCTGCCCGGCCACGGACCGCAGACCACCATGGCGCGAGAACGGGCCACCAACCCGTACCTCCAGTCGGCGGCGGTGGGGATCTAGATGGGTTCCACGGAGCAGCGTCGGAGCGCGAGGCCCAAGCCGCTA
>NZ_CANG01000751.1:0-223 GCF_000309315.1 Sedimentibacter sp. B4 | reverse complement strand
CGGCGTCCGGCCGCGACCACGTCCACCGGGAGCGGCAGCGGCTGGTGGGAGGGCAGCTTCCGGACCAGGTGGGACGCCAGGTCGGCGACCGCGGTCGCGTCCGCGTTGGTCCGGTCGGGACGCTTCTGCAGGTAGCGCGGGTTCTTGCTCGGCTTTCCGCCCACCAGCCGCGGGTTCGCCGAGGAGACGAAGAACCTCGGCGACGCGTCCGGGGCGGAATCGG
>NZ_CANG01000752.1:0-236 GCF_000309315.1 Sedimentibacter sp. B4 | reverse complement strand
TGAACGAGGATCGGGAACCTGCCACACCGACGCGGACGGCGTCCTCGTCATCGAAACCGACTCCTCGGTGCAGAACACCCCGACCGCGAAGCAGGTCGACCGGATCGTCCGGCGACTGCGCCTTGACGGTGATCACCTGCACTACGAGGTGTCCATGGAGGCCGTCGGACAGGGCCTCGCGCTCCACCTGTCGTCCGACCTGACCCGGCAGCCCTGAGCGGCGTCGACCGACCCTT
>NZ_CANG01000753.1:0-252 GCF_000309315.1 Sedimentibacter sp. B4 | reverse complement strand
CCATTCGCGCGGCCTGCTCCTGGAACCGCCGCGACCGCTGGTGGCTGTCGGTGGCGAGCCCCCGGCTGACCTGGTCGCGCAGGAAGAGGGCAAGGTCGGCCAGGCCGGCATCGACGCGGTCGTCCCGGTCGGCGGCCCGCTTCTCCGCGGCCTGTTCCTGTTCGGGTGTCCGTTCGGTGCCCGCGCGAGGCGCTGCCTTCCTGGCCTCCTGGTCGGCATGCTGCCGGGCCCACTCGGCTGCGAAGTCGGCCG
>NZ_CANG01000754.1:0-214 GCF_000309315.1 Sedimentibacter sp. B4 | reverse complement strand
CGGCGATCGTGACGGCCGCCTGCGGCGTCCCCGTGGTCAAGCACGGCAACCGGGCCGCGTCCAGCGCGTGCGGTACCGCGGACTGCCTGGAGGCGCTCGGCGTCGTGATCGACGTGCCGCCGGACGCGCAGCCGCAGGTGCTGGCCCGAGCCGGCATCGTGTTCCTCTTCGCCGCGATGTACCACCCCTCGCTCCGCTTCGCCGCCACGGCCCG
>NZ_CANG01000755.1:0-200 GCF_000309315.1 Sedimentibacter sp. B4 | reverse complement strand
GATGGATGTGAAGATGCCGAGATGGATGGCATCTCGGCGGCGGCGATCATCGCCGAGGAGCGGATCGCCCCCGTGGTGATGCTGACCGCGTTCAGCCAGCGCGAACTCGTCGAGCGGGCCCGCGACGCCGGCGCGATGGCCTATGTGGTGAAGCCGTTCGACTCCTCCGACGTGGTCCCCGCGATCGAGATCGCGGTGTC
>NZ_CANG01000756.1:0-249 GCF_000309315.1 Sedimentibacter sp. B4 | reverse complement strand
AGTCCGCGTAGGTCTTCATGAACGCCCCCGAGCCGGTCTTCACGTCCAGCACCAGCGAGGCGGTGCCTTCGGCGATCTTCTTGCTCATGATGGACGCGGAGATCATCGGGATCGACTCGACGGTTGCGGTCACGTCGCGCAGCGCGTAGAGCTTCTTGTCCGCCGGGGCGAGCCCGGACCCGGCCGCGCAGATCACCGCTCCGACCGATTCCAGTTGATCGAGCATCTCCGCGTTCGACACGGACGCCC
>NZ_CANG01000757.1:0-241 GCF_000309315.1 Sedimentibacter sp. B4 | reverse complement strand
CACGTACATGGGGAACGGTCACGGTCGTGGCACCGGCATTGAAGTGGTCACGATGTAGTCGTCGAAGCTCAGGGCGAAGGCGAGCAGTGCGCCCGCGGCGATACCCGGCGCGACCAGCGGGAACGTGACCCGCCAGAACACCTGCGACGGCCTCGCGTACAGGTCGGCCGCGGCCTGTTCCAGCGCCGGGTCGAGGGAGGCCACCCTGGCCTTCACCGTCGTGATCACGAACGAGAGGGTA
>NZ_CANG01000758.1:0-200 GCF_000309315.1 Sedimentibacter sp. B4 | reverse complement strand
CGCCTTCCTGCAAGCCCGCCTGTCCACCTGATCGATCTCGACCCGGTGACTGGAGCCCGGCATCGAATCGTGTCGCCGACCCGCTCGAACGGCGACGGCCAGACCCAGACTGAACACAGTCCGTGTGTCCACTCTGTGCTGAAGAGACGGTTGAGCCGGTTCCCGGACGACCAGAAACCCCTTGCCAGAGTTTCCTCTGA
>NZ_CANG01000759.1:0-241 GCF_000309315.1 Sedimentibacter sp. B4 | reverse complement strand
GATCGTGAACGCGGTGTAGCGCCGACCGCCGGTCTCCGAGCCCGACCATTCGGGCGAGGTGATGATCGACTGGGGTGAGGCCTGGGTCTGGGCGAACGTGATCACCCGATCCTCCTGGCCCTCGGACAGGTCGGCCAGCTTGCGCCCGGTCCTCGACTCCAGTTCGTGGAACCCCTGGGTGGCGACGGCACCGTTGGTCGTCCCGGAGCAGGTGAGTATCGCCTCAGCGAACCGGGCATCG
>NZ_CANG01000760.1:0-220 GCF_000309315.1 Sedimentibacter sp. B4 | reverse complement strand
CGGCTCGACCGCTCCACCCACGCTCGCGCTGATCGCCGCGCAGGAGGCGTGGACGGACGCCGGCCTCGACTGGGACGCCGAGGAGGGCACCCAGGTCGACCCGCAGCGACTGATCGTGTCCGTGGCCAGCGGCATTGGCGGCCTGCACTCCCTGCTGAACAACTGGGACGCCCACCGCGACAAGGGCTATCGCCGGGTGAGCCCGTTCACCATCCCCATA
>NZ_CANG01000761.1:0-205 GCF_000309315.1 Sedimentibacter sp. B4 | reverse complement strand
ATGAATGCGTCGGGCACGACTGCCGAGGTTAGTAGTGTTCGAGCCATGGTTCACGTCCTGGTCACCGAGGGGTGCGCAGCGGCAAGTCCCGCCACGCCGAATCGCTGCTCTCCACGAGCGCACCGGTGAGCTACCTGACCCCCGGCTACCCGGCCGATCCCGCCCACGACGCGGAGTGGGCGGCCCGGGTGGCCGCGCACCGGCA
>NZ_CANG01000762.1:0-241 GCF_000309315.1 Sedimentibacter sp. B4 | reverse complement strand
GGCGGTCATCGGCTCGGTGGCATCGAGCGGACGCGAATCCGCGTCCGGCGCGGTCGCCGTCGTCGGCCTGATCATGCTGCTGTCGCTCGCCGCCGTCCCACTCGGCCTCTTCCTCGGCACCAAGCTCCTCTACACCGTGCCGGCCGTCGCGATCGAGGGCCTTGGCGGCATCGAGGGCATGAAGCGCTCCTGGAATCTCACCCGGGGTGCCTTCTGGCGGACTCTCGGGTACTACCTGCTC
>NZ_CANG01000763.1:0-246 GCF_000309315.1 Sedimentibacter sp. B4 | reverse complement strand
ATGCCGATGGCGGTGACGGAGACGAAGACGGCGATCAGCTTGGGCTTGAGGACGCGGCGGAGCAGGATCATCTCGGGCAGGCTGAGGGCGACGGTGGCCATCATGAAGGCGAGCAGGGTGCCCATCGGCATGCCCTTGGCGTACAGCGCGTCGACCAGCGGCAGGATGCCGGCGGCGTTGGAGTACAGCGGAACACCGATCCCAACGGCGATCAGGACGGCGAACGGGTTGTCCGGGCCCGCGTAG
>NZ_CANG01000764.1:0-209 GCF_000309315.1 Sedimentibacter sp. B4 | reverse complement strand
CGCCCTTCGGTGTCACGGTGAGCGTCACCGGCTGCTGGAACACCAGACCGTGCGGCTTGAGGTCGACGCCGCCCACGCCGCCGCTGATCGGGAACCCGGACAGGCTGGTGATGGGCGTCAGGGTGATGTCGACGTCGCTGAGCAGTGCACCGAGCGGCACGGTCAGGGTGTAGCTGGTCCCGTCCTGTCCCTTGGTGGTGATTGAGGTC
>NZ_CANG01000765.1:0-209 GCF_000309315.1 Sedimentibacter sp. B4 | reverse complement strand
CCGAGCGCGTCGCGCAGCAGGCGGGTCTCGTCAAGGAAGTGGCGCAGCGACGCGTAGCGGCACGCCTCGACCAGAACGGCCGGCGGGTCATCGAGCAGGCGCCACAGCTGCGGGATGGTGGTCTCCACCAGGCGGGTGTTGCCCGTGCTGTGCCCGGTGAGCAGCCGTAGCGCGGCGTCGAGCACGGTCTCCTCGGACGGGCCGAACGA
>NZ_CANG01000766.1:0-239 GCF_000309315.1 Sedimentibacter sp. B4 | reverse complement strand
ATCGTCGTCGGGCAGGGCCAGTCCGGTGAGCCACACGTGGTGGGCCGGGCCGAGCAGCACCACGCGACGGACGGACGCCGCGAACGGGTCGAGCAGCGCATAGGCCCGGGCAGCGCTCGGGCCGGAGTAGATGTACCCGGCGTGCGGGACGATCAGCGCCTTGGGGCATTCGGGGAGCGGAGTGGTCTGCCTGCGGGCATCGGCGAGCAGGCCGTCCACGCTGGCCTGCAGCTCGTGGG
>NZ_CANG01000767.1:0-241 GCF_000309315.1 Sedimentibacter sp. B4 | reverse complement strand
AGGTAGGCCAGTTTCGGTACCGCCTCGCTGAGCAGCACCAGCCGCTCCTGCACCAGCGGGACGGCCTTGCGGAGCAGGGCGACGTCGTGCTCCGAGGGCTGCGTCCACTGGCCCTCGCGGACGGCGAACTCGACCACCCGGTCGGCCAGCTCGTCGGCAGACAGGGCCCGGATGTAGTGCCCGTTCAACGCGTTCAGCTTCGCCAGGTCGAAAATCGGGCCGGTCGTGTTCACCTTCGCCA
>NZ_CANG01000768.1:0-439 GCF_000309315.1 Sedimentibacter sp. B4 | reverse complement strand
TCCTGAACGTGTTCGTGAAGGCGTCCGACACCGCACGCGCCCGCCGGATCAGCAGGCGCAACGAGATCGGACCCGAGGAGGCCGCCCAGCTCGTCAAGGCCGACGACGAACTCCGGGCACGCTTCGTCCGCTGTTCTACGGCACCGACTGGGCCGACGAATCCGCCTACGACCTCGTCGTCGACACCTCCGACGCACCCGACGCCGAGGCGATCGCCCAGATCACCGAAGCCGTTCAGACCATGCCCAGGCCGGCTCCCCAGAGCCAGGCCGCGCACCTCAAGGTCGACCAGGTGCTGGCCGAGACCGTCGCGAAAGCGATCATCCCCCGCGGCCAGGGCTGACCGACCCGACTACCCCACTCGATCACTGAACGCGGTCGGCGGCACGAAGAGCAGGGCGATCGCGGCAGCCAGCGCGGTGAGTCCGCACACCGTCCA
>NZ_CANG01000769.1:0-219 GCF_000309315.1 Sedimentibacter sp. B4 | reverse complement strand
GCTCCTCCTCCAGCGCCGCGATCCGCAGCAGGTGCCCGGCCATCCGCGGCGGCGGGACCAGGTCGGACTTCGTGGCCAGAGCCACCAGTTGCGGCCGTTTCGGCAGCTTCGCGATCTCGCCAACGAGGTAGGTGTCGCCGGGACCGATCCTCTGGTTGGCGGGCAGGCAAACGCCGACCACGTCCACCTCGGACCAGGTGTCGCGAACCAGGTCGTTCA
>NZ_CANG01000770.1:0-236 GCF_000309315.1 Sedimentibacter sp. B4 | reverse complement strand
GGGGAGCGGGTGATCCAGACTCCGCGCTCCCGGTCGCTGACGCGCCCGCGGCGCTTGTCGTCTAGTCTGGTCATCCGTACGAATCCATACCGATACAGCGAGGTAGCCCATGTCCGCCGGAGAGATCGCCGGCCTGATCGCGGCCGTGGCCGCGGTGGCGTTCGTCGTGTTCTGCGCCGTCCCGCTGTTGAAGCTGGGCCGGGTACTCGAAGAGCTGCGGCTCGCGGTCCGGGACC
>NZ_CANG01000771.1:0-466 GCF_000309315.1 Sedimentibacter sp. B4 | reverse complement strand
GGACTGCGTCGAGATGGTCGCCGCCCTTGCGGCGGAGCACGGCACGGATGCGGGCCATCAGTTCGCCGGCGGCGAAGGGTTTGACGAGGTAGTCGTCGGCACCGAGGTCGAGCCCTTCAATGCGGGACTCCAACTCTGACCGGGCGGTGACAACGATGACCGGGGTGTCGTCCCCGCGGCCCCGTAGTGCGGAAAGGAACCCGGCGCCGTCCAGTTCTGGCAGGCCGAGATCCAGCAGCACCACGTCGTAGGTGTGGGTGAGCAGACTGTCCAGGCCGGGCTGGGCCCGCTGAACCCAGTCCACGGCGTAGGCGTCGTCCTCGAGACGACCCACGAGCGCGGCACCGACCATGGGGTCGTCCTCGACGAGAAGGACCCTCATGTTCGGTGCCGCATCGTGTGCTCCATCAATGGGTTGGTCGGCTACTGCTTCTGCTCGATGGTGCCAATGACCGTCTGCAGGTTA
>NZ_CANG01000772.1:0-366 GCF_000309315.1 Sedimentibacter sp. B4 | reverse complement strand
GGTGATCGAGGGCACCGTCGCCGGACGCCTGGCCGCAGCAAGCAAGCAACTGACCCAGTAGATCGAAAGCAGAAGGTGCACAAATGGCGGAACTGACCATCAGCCCCGACGAGATCCGGGACGCGCTGGAGACGTTCGTGTCCAACTTCAAGCCGACGCCGCAGCGAGGGACGAGGTGGGCACCGTGGTGACCTCCGGCGACGGCATCGCCCGCGTCGAGGGCCTGCCCTCGGCCATGGCGAACGAGTTGCTGGAGTTTGCCAACGGCACGCTCGGCATCGCGCTGAACCTCGACGTTCGCGAGATCGGCGTTGTCGTCCTGGGCGAGTCCGAAGGCATCGACGAAGGCTCGATCGTCAAGCGCAC
>NZ_CANG01000773.1:0-206 GCF_000309315.1 Sedimentibacter sp. B4 | reverse complement strand
GTCGGGCAAGACGGCCAGCTTCGTGAGCGTCCCCCTGGAAGAAGGGGAACACCTACCCGATGAGCTACACGTGGAGCGAGAAGTCCGGTCGTTACCTGCGTTCGATGCCGTGGGGCAAGCACGTGATGGCCGACGGGACGCGGATCTCCTGCGACAACGTCCTGGTGATCAAGGCCAAGCAGGTGTTCGGCAAGATCTACCCCAGA
>NZ_CANG01000774.1:0-240 GCF_000309315.1 Sedimentibacter sp. B4 | reverse complement strand
GGGCCGCCGTGCCGCGGATCCGGCGCTGCTGCCGTTCGAGGCGACCTCCCGGCTGGTCACGACGGGCATCTACCGCTACATCCGGCACCCGCTCTACAGCTCCCTGCTCCTGCTCACCTGGGGGATCTTCTTCAAGCGGCCGATGTGGGCGGGAGCCCTGCTTGCCCTGGCGGCCACAGGATTCCTGATCTGGACCGCGCGGGCCGACGAAGCCGAGTGCAGGGTCGTGTTCGGGGAGGA
>NZ_CANG01000775.1:0-238 GCF_000309315.1 Sedimentibacter sp. B4 | reverse complement strand
CGTCCGTTCTCCGTGACGACCAGCAGCCCGGGCCGCGTGCGTCCGCGTCGGTGGGCAGCACCTCGTGCTCGTCCCAGTACTCCCCCAGCGCCTCGTCCCAGCGGGTCCGGGTCATCGCGCCGCCGGGTTCGAGGGCAGCCAGGCCATCCACGTCGTCGGACGCCGCGAGCTCCACCCGCCGGAACATGGCGTTGCGTACCAACACCCGGAAGGCCCGTACGTTGCTGGTCACGGTCTG
>NZ_CANG01000776.1:0-212 GCF_000309315.1 Sedimentibacter sp. B4 | reverse complement strand
TGCCGAGCTGGGTCACGGCGGTGAATGCCGCACCCGGGTCGTGGCCGCCGAAGAAGAGCTGGCCGACGATCGATTGGTGCGCGCTGGAGGAGACCGGCAGGAACTCGGTGAGGCCCTGGACGATGCCCAGCACGATCGCTTCCAACCAACCCATCAGGTTCCCCTCTCGGCTCGGGCACACCCTAGCCGTTGCCCGGTAGCATGCCGCTCAT
>NZ_CANG01000777.1:0-241 GCF_000309315.1 Sedimentibacter sp. B4 | reverse complement strand
TCTTGGGCAAGTGCTGGAGTGCTGGTCATCCGTTTGGGGTCTGTGTCTGGGGGGTGCCCTGTTCGTAGAGTTGGACGTGGCCCCTTCCGGGCCTGCCACTCCCGGAAGCGCGACTCACGCCGATCTTGGGGAGGCGCCGGCGAAATCGAGTTGTGTGCTGGCGGCAGGTCTCGTAGTGGAGGGGTCCAGAGACCGCTGCCAGCGGCCCGGCGAACCTAGCCCCACCCGTGCGAGATGACCT
>NZ_CANG01000778.1:0-200 GCF_000309315.1 Sedimentibacter sp. B4 | reverse complement strand
GGCCGCGCGCGGTTCGGCGGGCAGCCGGCTCGACATGAACCACGTCTGGGTCTACGTGTGGCCCGAGATCGACCTCGACCTGCGGGACGTGACCGCCCTGCAGCACAAGATCACGCCGTTGTCGGACGGCACCGGCATCGAGGAGGTGCTTGCCGAGGGCACCTTCGTGAGCGAAGGCGTGGCGCCGACCCGGCTCGCGA
>NZ_CANG01000779.1:0-212 GCF_000309315.1 Sedimentibacter sp. B4 | reverse complement strand
GCTCGAACAAGGTCACCCCGACGAGCTTTCCGGCGGCACGTTCACGATCACCAACTACGGCTCGGCCGGCACCCTCTTCGACACCCCGATCATCAACCAGCCGCAGGTGGGCATTCTCGGCACCGGTGCGCTGGTGAAGCGGCCGATGGTGGTGAAGGACGCCAACCTGGGCGAGATCATCGCGGTGCGCGACATGATGTACCTGTCGATGA
>NZ_CANG01000780.1:0-219 GCF_000309315.1 Sedimentibacter sp. B4 | reverse complement strand
GCAGCCAGAGTTCGAACACGCCCACCAGTGCACGGACGGACGCGTGCCGCAGCCGGATCGGGCCGCCGTCGTCCCGGAGCACCTGCAGGCCGAAGGCCAGCTTGCCGAGCGACCGTCCACGGCTGAGGGTCTCGACCGTGATCGGGGCGATCAGGAACACGATGACGAGCAGCGCGTAGACGAGCGCCGTGGCCATGGCCTCGTCGAACCGGTCGGCCC
>NZ_CANG01000781.1:0-220 GCF_000309315.1 Sedimentibacter sp. B4 | reverse complement strand
ACCGGAGCCACGCCTGCTGGCCTGCCTGGAGCAGGTTGCCGTGCTCAGCGACCCCGGCGATGATCGGCAGGGCTCGGCGCCGATCACGCACTTTCGCATCGTGCCGGGATGCGGCTGACGTCCGGCAGGGCTGTTCGACCAGTCACCACAGCGGGTGGATCGCCGCCCTGAGCAGGTCGTCGTAGACCTCGAGGACGGTCGCATCGAAAGCGGCCAGGTC
>NZ_CANG01000782.1:0-331 GCF_000309315.1 Sedimentibacter sp. B4 | reverse complement strand
TCCGTGCGCACCGTGAACGCGCTATTGAAATCGGTGCTCTCGAAGCGGACCTTCTCCCCCACCCTGCGCCCGTTCATGGAGAGGGACGGCAGGGCGAACGGCAGCACGAACCCGCAGACCACCTCGGAGTGATGGTCGGTGACCGTGCGGGTGTGGGTGTGGCCCTCCGAGTCCGTCTCGGTCACCGTGTGGTCGGTCTTCCAGGTGTGGGTGAAGGCATCGAGCCGGATGCGTCCCGCAGGCGCGGATGAGGTCCTCGACGCGGTGGCCGTAGCCCTCCCTGCTGGTCGGGTAGACATCCAGGACGGAGTCGTCGCCGCCGACGAACTGC
>NZ_CANG01000783.1:0-241 GCF_000309315.1 Sedimentibacter sp. B4 | reverse complement strand
CCGACGGTGACTCGCTGACCTACGCGTGGGACTTCGGTGACGGCGGCAACGGCACCGGAGCGACCGCGTCGCACACCTACGGCTCGGCGGGCACCTATGACGTCAAGCTGACGGTGTCCGACGGGCAGGCGACCGACACGGTGACCCATTCGGTCACGGTGGCACCGGTGGCGAACACGGCGCCGGTGGCGAAGTTCTCCACCTCGACGACGGGCTTGAAGGTGTCGGTGGACGCGAGCGC
>NZ_CANG01000784.1:0-212 GCF_000309315.1 Sedimentibacter sp. B4 | reverse complement strand
GATCGTCTCCGGCGTACGAATGCCGGCCACGACGTCCTCGCCCTGGGCGTTCATCAGGAACTCGCCGAACAGGCCCGCCTCGCCGGTGGCCGGGTTGCGCGAGAACGCCACGCCGGTACCGGAGGTGTCGCCGGTGTTGCCGAACACCATCGACTGGACGTTGACCGCAGTCCCCCACGATGCCGGAATGTCGTTCATGCGGCGGTAGTAGA
>NZ_CANG01000785.1:0-232 GCF_000309315.1 Sedimentibacter sp. B4 | reverse complement strand
CCTCGGCCATCGTGATCTGGACATGGTCGATGTAGTTGCGGTTCCAGATCGGCTCGAACATCGTGTTCGCGAAGCGGAAGGCGAGCAGGTTCTGCACGGTCTCCTTGCCGAGATAGTGGTCGATCCGGAAGATGCTGGACGGCTCGAACGCCCTCGACAGCTTCTTCTCCAGCGCACGGGCGCTGGCCAGGTCGTGACCGAACGGCTTCTCGATCACCACCCGCCGCCACGA
>NZ_CANG01000786.1:0-241 GCF_000309315.1 Sedimentibacter sp. B4 | reverse complement strand
G
The DNA here is from genome assembly GCF_000309315.1 of Sedimentibacter sp. B4. NCBI lineage: Bacteria > Bacillati > Bacillota > Tissierellia > Sedimentibacter > Sedimentibacter sp. B4. The sequence continues at coordinate 240 of NZ_CANG01000786.1, read as the reverse complement.
GCAAGGTCATCCTCGACTGGAGCTGACGCCGGCCGTCCCGGCCTGACGTCGACCGACAACCGGCCCGTCCCCAGTGCACGGGATGGTGCGGCTCAGTCGGCCTCGGTGGCCGCCTCCACGGGGCCGTGCGACAACGGATCGGTGTGGTCGCGCGCGGCCCGCATCGCGCGTCGTCCGGACGGCAGCGCCAGTGCCACGGCGGCCACGGCAAAGGTCGCCAGCCCGGACGCGACCAGCACA
>NZ_CANG01000787.1:0-201 GCF_000309315.1 Sedimentibacter sp. B4 | reverse complement strand
GCGACCCGAGGAACGCAGCGTCCTGGCGGCTGCTGGAGCGCCTCGGCTTCCGCCGCGAGGGCCATTTCCGGGCGAACGCGTCGTTCACGTCCGACGCCGAGGGCAACCCGGTGTGGCACGACAGCTACCTCTACGCGGTGCTCGCCGATGAGTGGCGGGCGCGCTCGGGCCTGTCCCGCTGAGGGGGAACTGCGTCCGGCC
>NZ_CANG01000788.1:0-212 GCF_000309315.1 Sedimentibacter sp. B4 | reverse complement strand
CGTCGCCCCGGCCAGCGTGCCGTCGCCGTGCAGGTCGGTGACCACCGAGTTCCAGGCGAACCGGATCTTCGGGTCGGCCTTCGCCCGGTCGACCATGATCTTGGAGCCGCGCAGCTCGTCGCGACGGTGGATGATCGTGACCGACTTCGCGAACCGGGTCAGGAAGGTGGCCTCCTCCAGCGCGGAGTCGCCGCCTCCGACGACCGCGATGT
>NZ_CANG01000789.1:0-211 GCF_000309315.1 Sedimentibacter sp. B4 | reverse complement strand
CCGTCCAGGCCTTGATCCACTCGTCGCGCTTCGCGCCGATCTCGGCCGCGGGCACCTGGATCGGGTCGGTCACGACCGGTGCGTACCTCGCCCAGTCGGCGGGCAGCTTCACGTCGGGGTCGACCGGGTCCATGTACATCTGCTCGGGGATCTGGGCCTGCACCTGCTCGGAGAGCATGAAGTCGACGAACGCGCGCGCGCCCACCTCGTT
>NZ_CANG01000790.1:0-222 GCF_000309315.1 Sedimentibacter sp. B4 | reverse complement strand
GCCGGCGGCAACGCGAACTACGCCTGGCTGCAGCACATCATCAGCAAGCTCGCTCCCAAAGGTCAGGCCGGGGTTGTGCTGGCGAACGGCTCGATGAGCACCAACTCCGGCGGCGAGGGTCAGATTCGCGCCCGGATCGTCGAGGCCGACCTGGTCAGCGCCATGGTGGCCCTGCCCACCCAACTGTTCCGCTCGACCGGCATCCCGGTGTGCCTGTGGTTC
>NZ_CANG01000791.1:0-214 GCF_000309315.1 Sedimentibacter sp. B4 | reverse complement strand
AACAGTGCGCGCAGGAACACTGACTGGTAGAAGGGTTCCCCTCCCTGAGACCGACAGCCCACCGCCGCTGTTCCGATAGATGCCGCGGTCCCTTTCGACAGTCGACAGGACCTGATCGACGGTCATGTGACGGCCCAGGGTGCGACGCGCCTGGGCGTGACACACGGTGGTGCAGGGATACGGTGGCTCCAGTTCGCGGTAGCACTTGCCCTTA
>NZ_CANG01000792.1:0-225 GCF_000309315.1 Sedimentibacter sp. B4 | reverse complement strand
GTCCAGCGCGCTGCGGCGACGGTTCAACACCGTCGTGCTGCCACTGCCGGACAGCGCGGACGACGAGGTGGCGATCGTGACGCGCCGGGTCAGCGACCTCGGCACCTCGCTGCAGCTGCCCACACCCGACCATGCGCACGACGAGATCCGCCGTGTCGTCACCATCTTCCGGGAGTTGCGCGGCGGGCAGACCCTGGACGGCCGCACCGCCGTGAAGTCGCCGTC
>NZ_CANG01000793.1:0-208 GCF_000309315.1 Sedimentibacter sp. B4 | reverse complement strand
TGAGAAGAGCTCCAGCTCCTCCACCACGGTGAGCAAGGCCGCCGTCGCGAAGGCCAGGGCGAGCCTGCTCAGCGCCCAACAGACCCTGGCGTCGGCGCAGGAGGACCTCTCGAACGCGACCCTGGTCGCGCCGATCTCCGGCACCGTCGGCGTGGTGGGCCTGAGCGTGGGCGCCAGCGCGTCCGCCGGCTCGATCACGATCGTGGGA
>NZ_CANG01000794.1:0-350 GCF_000309315.1 Sedimentibacter sp. B4 | reverse complement strand
CCACAGCCAAGGTGTCTGTGAAGACCCGCAACGACTGCTACTCCACCAACGGCCTGCGCTGGCGCGGGTTCTCGAGCATCCACTCGGTCTACGCCACGCTCGACGGCGGCAAGGTGCAGGTCACTTTCGGCGCGTGAGGCCACGCCAGAGCTGAGCCTCCAGCCGGGAGGATCAGACCAGTTCGGCGTGCTCGACGACCTGCAGGCCGGCGCCGTCGGGACCCAGATCGAAGTGGACGGTGTCGCCGTCGGTCACCTCGCCGGAGAGCACCCGGCGAGCCAGCGCGTCCTCCACCGTGGTCTGCACGAGCCGCTTCAGCGGACGCGCTCCGTAGATCGGGTCGAAGCCGA
>NZ_CANG01000795.1:0-223 GCF_000309315.1 Sedimentibacter sp. B4 | reverse complement strand
TATGGCGTCCAGACCCGCGGCCCTGCGTCCGCCGTGGGTGGTGACACCGAAGCCGGAGGGCTGGCCCGGCTCGCGCCGGGCGTCCAGGGAGAGGACCAGCACCTGGTTGCCGAAGCGGTGCGCGATCTCGTCGATCGCTGCCGGGCGCTCGATGGCGCCGGTGTTGATACCGATCTTGTCCGCACCGCTGCGCAGCAGCCGGTCGACGTCCTCGACACCGCGA
>NZ_CANG01000796.1:0-241 GCF_000309315.1 Sedimentibacter sp. B4 | reverse complement strand
CGCCTGAGCAGGTAGGCGCCCTCGCTGAAGGTGGTGTCGAACTGCGCCCCCACGACGTGGAAGCTGGTGGCCCGGTTCGGTCCTGCGTCGAGTACCCAGAAGCGCACCCGCTCGCCGACGCGCGCTGTCAGTGGCGTGCTGTCGTAGCCGTTCGCCACCCCGTTGAACACGACCTCGTCGGGCTCGCCCACGGCGGCCGCGCGATCGGCGTCCACCTCGGTCGCGGACGCCGCGTCCGGGG
>NZ_CANG01000797.1:0-241 GCF_000309315.1 Sedimentibacter sp. B4 | reverse complement strand
CGCTCTCGCCAGCAGCGGACAACGCCGTGTTCATCTGCCATGCGCTGACCGGGGACGCACACGCCGCCGGCTTCCACGAGGGAGCGAAGCGTCCCGGTTGGTGGGACAACCTGATCGGCCCCGGACGGCCGCTGGACACCAACCGGTTCTTCGTGATCTCGGCCAACCTGATCGGCGGCTGCCAGGGCAGCACCGGGCCGTCCTCGACCGACCCGGCCACCGGCGAGGCCTACGGGCTGGA
>NZ_CANG01000798.1:0-392 GCF_000309315.1 Sedimentibacter sp. B4 | reverse complement strand
CGCGCATGCCGCCGAAACCGGCGACCAGCGCCTGCCACAGGCCCCCGAGGGACGCGACGTGCACCCCCGCGTCGTGTTGTGGTGCATGTCGGCGAGGTCGACCCACAGGGCCGTGTGGAAATACCGCTCGGCCAGGTCGGCGTAGCCCACCTCCGCGGCGATGATCGACTGCACCACTGCCGAAAGGGTGGAGTCCCCCGTGGTCAGCGGGTCGTAGTAGTCGAAGTCGGCCCGCTTCTGGTCCAGCGAGAACTCGTCGCCCTGCAGGTAGAGCGCCAGGACGACGTCCGCCTGCTTCAGGACCTGGTGACGGTAGATCACCAGCGGGTGGTAGTGCAGCAGCAGCGGCCGCTTGTCCGGGGGCGTGTTGGGCAGGTCCCACAGCTCCTTGA
>NZ_CANG01000799.1:0-247 GCF_000309315.1 Sedimentibacter sp. B4 | reverse complement strand
CGTGTGTGCGAACAGGGCGTAGGTGCCGCCGTACAGGGTGGACAGCGCCACGATGTTGTCACCGGCGTAGGTCAGGTTGAGCACGGCGTAGGTGATTGCCGCCGACCCGGACGCCGTGGCGAGCGCCCCGACGCCGCCCTCGAGGGCGTTCACCCGGGTCTCGAACACGCTCTGGGTGGGGTTCATGATCCGGGTGTAGATGTTGCCGGGCACCTTCAGGGCGAACAGGTCAGCGGCGTGCTGGGTG
>NZ_CANG01000800.1:0-241 GCF_000309315.1 Sedimentibacter sp. B4 | reverse complement strand
GTGCGGCCGTCGTTCACCATGGGCGGCGTCGGTTCCGGCTCGCCCACGACGCCGACGAGCTGCGCCGGATCGCCGGCCGCGGCCTGCAGGCGTCCCCGGTCACCGAGGTGCTGATCGAGGAGTCCGTGCTCGGCTGGAAGGAGTACGAGCTCGAGGTCATGCGGGATGCGGCCGACAACGTCGTGATCGTGTGCTCGATCGAGAACCTCGATCCGATGGGCGTGCACACCGGGGACTCGAT
>NZ_CANG01000801.1:0-237 GCF_000309315.1 Sedimentibacter sp. B4 | reverse complement strand
TGGTACCCGCTCAGGCGAGCATCGAGCGCACCTGCGCGAGCCCCACGTTCATCCGGGCCACGTCGGCGGGACCGTCGGCGAGGTGGTGAATCGTCTCGATCCGACCCGCACAACCAGGATGGGACGCCAGCCACGCCTCGATCAGGGCCTCGGGCGTCCCGTCCGGATCGACCCCGGCGAGCACCTCCGCGGTGAGTTCGGCGTGGGCGGCCAGCAGCTCGTCACGCAGCGCTGCCC
>NZ_CANG01000802.1:0-224 GCF_000309315.1 Sedimentibacter sp. B4 | reverse complement strand
TTACGCCGGTGGCCGGGTCGATCGTCTACTTCTTCCCCGCCCGCGATGACCCCCGGGTGCTCGCTGGAAGCCATCGACTTCGACGCCGCGATGGGCGACCTCGACGCCGCCGGCTACCAGGTGATCGGGATCTCCCCGGACAGCACCGACAAGCTCGCGAAGTTCCGTGAGCGCGACCACCTCCGCTTCCCGCTGCTGGCCGATCCCGGGCGGGACGTCCTCAA
>NZ_CANG01000803.1:0-388 GCF_000309315.1 Sedimentibacter sp. B4 | reverse complement strand
TCCACCGAGTGCACGTGGCCGGCCTCGACAGCACGGTGTAGACGCGGCGGATGTCGTCATCGATCCAGCCGTAGGGCCGGGACGGGTCGGCGCAGCGCTCCAGCACCTGGGTGAAGGCCGCATCGACGGTGGTGGTGTAGTGCTTCGCCGACTTGCGCAGCGAGCGGGTCGTGCGCAGGGCGTCCGGCAGCAGGACGCCGCGGCGCATCGGAGACCACCAGCCCATCTGCCCGAACCCGGAGGAGTGCAGAGGCATCGGGAACACGCCCTCCGCGTAGGCGGCCAGCACCAGCGCCTCGTCGAACTCGGCGGAGAACGCGATCAGGTCCTGCGCCGGCAGCTCGCCGGCGCCGAAGATGCCCGGACGCCGCGCCATGCTCCGATTCTG
>NZ_CANG01000804.1:0-216 GCF_000309315.1 Sedimentibacter sp. B4 | reverse complement strand
ACTGCACCCAGGGCGTCGCCGGCGGTGGCTTCCTCTACACCAACCTCGACTCGGTCTCGGTGGGGGTGGTGCTGCGCCTCGACGACCTGCAGGCCGCAGGACTCAGTTCGAGCGACCTGCACGACCACTTCCTCGCCCACCCCGCGATCGAGCCGCTGCTGCGCGGCGGCGAGCTGCTCGAGTACGGCTGCCACCTCACCATCGAGGACGGGCCGG
>NZ_CANG01000805.1:0-241 GCF_000309315.1 Sedimentibacter sp. B4 | reverse complement strand
CAAGACGATGAGCGAGTACACGAAGGTGTTGCGAAGCGCGGTGACGAACACATCGTCGGCGAACAGTTTTGCGTAGTTGTCCAACCCGACGAACGTGGGCCTGCCGAATGGCCCCATGTCGTTCAGCGAGATCCAGATGGTTCGCACGGTCGGATAGAGGTAGAACACGGCGAGGCCGGCGAACGTCGGACCGACGAAGAGCAGGGCCCACCAGGCCGAGGTGTGCGGACCGCGCCCCCGC
>NZ_CANG01000806.1:0-240 GCF_000309315.1 Sedimentibacter sp. B4 | reverse complement strand
AACACGCCGCCGCCGGAGCCGCCGCTGCGTGGTAGACCACGTCGGCGCCGCCCTGGTACATGCCCTCAGCCGCGGCCTTGCCCTTGTCGACGGAGGAGAAGCCCGAGAAGTCCGGCGGCTGGGTGAGGTACTTGGAGTCGATCTTGATGCTGGGGTCGACAGCCTTCACGCCCGCGTCGTAACCGGCCTCGAAAGCTCTTGATCAGGTCGGTTCTCGACACCGCCGATGAAGCCGACGTA
>NZ_CANG01000807.1:0-246 GCF_000309315.1 Sedimentibacter sp. B4 | reverse complement strand
TCGATGCCGCAGGCCAGCAGGGATCGCGATGGCGACGATCAGCACCGCACCGGTCACCACGTACTGCCAGTAGGAGTTGACCCCCATGCTGAACAGCAGGTTGCCGATGAAGCTGACGACCAGGGCGCCGGCGATCGGCCCGGCGATCGTGCCCCGCCCGCCGGCGAGCGAAACGCCGCCGACGACGGCCGCGGCGATGGTGTTCATCGTGAAGGGCACACCGATGGTCGGGTCGCCCGACCCGGT
>NZ_CANG01000808.1:0-238 GCF_000309315.1 Sedimentibacter sp. B4 | reverse complement strand
CGGGGCTGGTCAGTGACTGGTGGCGGGGTGAGCCCCACTTTGGCAGTTCGAAGCCGACGCCGCCCTCCTCGCCACCGGTGACGGTGACGTTGGTCTGGTCGGGGTAGGCCGAGCAGGGGTCGATCCGGACCTGTTCGGCGACGGCGGGTGCGACGATGGTGGTGGTGATCGCCACGGCGCCGATCGGGACGCCGACAACCACCGCCAGTAGCGGGGCGAGCAGCCAGGCGAGGAGCTA
>NZ_CANG01000809.1:0-228 GCF_000309315.1 Sedimentibacter sp. B4 | reverse complement strand
CTACCACGTCGCGGTACGGCTCGCCGCGAAGTCGGTCGGCCAGGAGCAGCTGGCCGCGCGCGTCCAGCTGGCGGTCGGGCCCGACCTGCTCACCCAGGGCCTGGTCAAGGCCAAGTGGTCGGCGGACACGAACCTCACCGCCCAGATCAATCCCGAGGTGGCGCACTACACCGGGCAGGCCGAGCTCGCCCAGGTGATCCAGGAGGGGCTCGCGGCGAAAGCGGTCGG
>NZ_CANG01000810.1:0-240 GCF_000309315.1 Sedimentibacter sp. B4 | reverse complement strand
GACAGTGCCTGCTCCAGGCCGATCATGCCGGGCAGCGCCACGTCGAAGGGGTGGTCCTTGTCCTGGCGGGCGTGCGGGGCGTGGTCGGTGCCGACGATGTCGATCGTGCCGTCGGCCAGCGCCTCGCGCACCGCCTCGAGGTGCTCGGAGGTGCGCAGCGGCGGGTTGACCTTGAACGTGGTGTCGTAGCCGGCGACCAGCGGGGTGTCGAGCAGCAGGTGGGTGGGGGGTGGCCTCCGC
>NZ_CANG01000811.1:0-226 GCF_000309315.1 Sedimentibacter sp. B4 | reverse complement strand
GGCCGGTGACTCCCATCCGATTGCGTTGCCTCCAGCATCGCGCCAACCTCTGCCTCGGCCAAGCAGCCATACTCCGCTGGTGCGTGGCTACCGTTCTACGACGAGATCAATCCGGTTGGAGCGTCTCTATCTCGTCAACAGATACGGGCTCACCGAGCGAAACCCCTTGACCGGCAAGTCCCGCTCGATCGATATCGAGCTCGGCGCGCTGAGCATCGCCGTCGAC
>NZ_CANG01000812.1:0-294 GCF_000309315.1 Sedimentibacter sp. B4 | reverse complement strand
CGCTGATGCACCGGGCCGTCGAGACCGCCGCGCCGCTGGCCGAGGCCCTCGACGTGCCGCTGTGGGGCCACCGCCTGCTGCACGAGGTGAACGGCGTCTACACCGGCGAGTACACCGGCCTGTCGACCAGGGGGACGCCGAGTCCGGGCAGCCCGGCGTCCGTCCTGGGCGCCATCAGCGACCGGCTGCGGTGGCCCCCTGACGCCGACGCCGAGGGCTGGTACCGGCGTCCGTTCGAGCTCCCCGAGGAAGCATGGGTGCGTGCGCAGGGCGTCGCCGCCGAGTTCCGGGAGC
>NZ_CANG01000813.1:0-253 GCF_000309315.1 Sedimentibacter sp. B4 | reverse complement strand
ACCCGCGCAGCTGGGTCCAGCCGGGGTGGTGTCGTGGGGCAGGGAATGGTGTACGCTCTTGAATCGTTCCAATCGACGGCAGGGACGCCGCGACGACACCCACGACAGGTACCTCAGATGAGCACCAGCGAAGTCCGGGAGGCGCCCGGGGACTCGTTCCCCGTGGTCAACACCCACGTCCACTTCCCACCCAACTTCTCCGCGTTCGGCACGGTCGCGGACGCGATCGACGAGGCCGTCCGTGAGGGCGTCA
>NZ_CANG01000814.1:0-238 GCF_000309315.1 Sedimentibacter sp. B4 | reverse complement strand
CCGATCGACCACCTCGGGGCCGCGCTGGAGATCTGTGATGTCGCCGATGCCGAGTTGTCCATTCCCGCGAGCCAGGCGCTCGTGATCGCGATCGCTGACCACCTCAGCTTCGCGGTCCGCCGACACCAGGACGATGCCCGGGTCGAGTACCCCCTGGCGTGGGAGATCGCCCAGCTCTACCCGACCTACGCGGCGGTGGGACGCCGGGCACTGGACATCGTCCGGGCCCGGCTCGGTG
>NZ_CANG01000815.1:0-209 GCF_000309315.1 Sedimentibacter sp. B4 | reverse complement strand
CAAGCCGTACGCCGCACAGTTGCGGAGCTCGCTCGTCGACGGGTGGGTCGAGCCGCTCACCGAGGGGTTCGCCCGGCTGACCTCCGACGCCGTCCTCGCCAGGGACCTCGCCCACCTCGCCCTCGCCGTTGCCCGAGGCCTGCTGTTCGAGACATCAGTCACCGGCGACCACAGTTCCGCCGACGCCGCGATGGCCAGGTTGACCGAGC
>NZ_CANG01000816.1:0-218 GCF_000309315.1 Sedimentibacter sp. B4 | reverse complement strand
ATCACGTTCGCGAGCCCCTCGACGCCGTCGATCTCGCTGAGCAGCTGCGGCACGATCGTCGCCTCGACATCGGAGGACACCCCGCTGCCGCGCGTGCGGAACAGGGCGTCCATCTCGTCGAAGAAGACGACCACAGGGCGTCCGGACGTGGCGTGCTCCTTCGCCCGGGTGAAGATCGCCCTGATCTGGCGCTCGGTCTCGCCCACGTACTTGTCCAG
>NZ_CANG01000817.1:0-241 GCF_000309315.1 Sedimentibacter sp. B4 | reverse complement strand
CCGAGCGTGTCCAGGGTGAACTCCGAGCCGTTGCTGCGGGTGCCGGGACGCTCCCACTCCGACTCCGCGACGTCCACCCAGGCGGCGGCGTTCGCCTCGCCGGCCGCCGTGAGTTCGGCGGTGACCGTGTCCGGGTCCTGCTCCCAGTAGCGCTCGTCGAGCGCGGTCGCGTCCTGGTCCCAGTTGGGGAACACCGGGTTGTCCTCGGTACGGATCAGCTGGTTGCGGACGGTGAAGATGA
>NZ_CANG01000818.1:0-207 GCF_000309315.1 Sedimentibacter sp. B4 | reverse complement strand
CCCACGTTGCTCCATGCCGTAGGCGATCTCGTCCTCGACCGTGTCGGTGACGAAGCCGCGCAGCGGATCCTGGCCCACCGTAGCCGACCACGTCGGCGAGGTCGCGCGGCCGGTGGCGGGCGGTGTCGCGGCCGTCGACGATCACGCGCCCGCGAAGCGTGCCGCCGGTGAAGTGCGGCACGAGACCGTTGATCGCGCCCAGCAGCA
>NZ_CANG01000819.1:0-222 GCF_000309315.1 Sedimentibacter sp. B4 | reverse complement strand
GGTACGGATCAACGACGCCCTCTCCTGGTCCCCGGAAGGCGCCGCGTCCTTCGTCGACGCCGTGGCGATCCTGCGGGACGTGATGGGTGCGAGGATCGCGCCGGCCTACCTGCTCAACGCGAGCGAGGACCTGCTCGTGCTGGTCAGCGACGACGAGCAGCGCGCGCTGCTGGGCGAGTCGTTCGCGAGCATGCCGGCCCACGAGCACATCCGTGAACCGTG
>NZ_CANG01000820.1:0-222 GCF_000309315.1 Sedimentibacter sp. B4 | reverse complement strand
GCCCAGGTCCACCCCGTTGCCCAGCGACTTGCTCATCGCCTTGCCCTGGTTGATCACCTGGCCCTGGTTCATCAGCCGCAGGAACGGCTCAGGGAAGTCGACCAGGCCCATGTCCTGCAGCACCTTGGTGAAGAACCGCGAGTACAGCAGGTGCAGGATCGCGTGCTCGACGCCGCCGACATACTGCGCGATCGGCATCCACTTCGCGACCTCCGCCGAGTC
>NZ_CANG01000821.1:0-209 GCF_000309315.1 Sedimentibacter sp. B4 | reverse complement strand
CCAGGCGCTCGGCAAGCCGCTTGCGCTGCTCGTCGAAGGAGACGTTCAGCAGGCACTTGATCAGCCGGTAGCCGTCCGCCACCAGACCCGCCTCGAACTCGTTGATCTCGTCGTAGCGCTTGCTCCACACATCCTCGGGCACGAGGCTGTCCACGCGGACGACCAGCACGTCCTCGTAGTGTGAGCGGTCGAAGATCCCGATCTTGCCG
>NZ_CANG01000822.1:0-227 GCF_000309315.1 Sedimentibacter sp. B4 | reverse complement strand
GCGTGCTGGCGACCTGCTGCGGCACGGCGAGGTTCTCCACCTCCGAGACGAACTTCGCCTGCGGCACGAGGGCGCTCACCACGTCGGTGACCAGCCAGGTGAGCTGGTCGCCGGTGACCGGAAGCCGGGCCTCGGTCTGGGTCTCGGCCTGCGCGAGCCGGTCGACGGCCCGCTGCGCCTGCTGGGAGATGTGGTCGTCGCCGGCCGCGTGGGCAGCGGCGACCAGA
>NZ_CANG01000823.1:0-232 GCF_000309315.1 Sedimentibacter sp. B4 | reverse complement strand
GAGGTTCCTGAGTGACCTGCGCGCCGTCCGGGACGCGACCGGCTGTCGCGTGCTCGCGTACTGCCTGATGACGAACCACGTCCACCTGGTGCTGCGTACCACCGATGAGCCGGTGGGCCTCGTCCTGAAGCGGCTCGGGATCAGGTACGCGGGCTGGTTCAATCGAAAGTACGGGCGGGTCGGGCACTTCTTCCAGGATCGCTTCGTGAGCCGTCCGGTGGAGGACGACGCC
>NZ_CANG01000824.1:0-239 GCF_000309315.1 Sedimentibacter sp. B4 | reverse complement strand
GCCTGGCCACCGAGCTCGCCGGACGGATCGTCGGGGGAGTCCCTCGAGGACGACGAGCGTGCCCGCCGCAGTGTTGAGCGCTTCATCGCCGAACTCGAGGCCGAACCCGTGCCGGAGAAGGCATGAGCGCCGCCGCCGAGGCCCGGCTGTCCGAACTCGACCGGGCGCTGGACGTCCAGAAGTCGAGTCCGGAACTCGCGGCCGAGCTCTTCGCGGCGGCGGACCTGCTCGGGGTGCAG
>NZ_CANG01000825.1:0-208 GCF_000309315.1 Sedimentibacter sp. B4 | reverse complement strand
TCAGGGGTAGAGCAGCCCTGCGGCAGGCCATCGAGTCGGCCGGGATCACCGTCCATGGTGACGAGCCCCCGCTGTCGCGCGCCGAGCTGGACGCGATCGACGGCGTCGTCACCGCCGCGGCCGTCGGCATCGCGGAGACCGGGACGATCGTGCTCGACCACGCGCCCAACCAGGGCCGTCGCGCACTCACCCTGGTTCCGGACACCCA
>NZ_CANG01000826.1:0-224 GCF_000309315.1 Sedimentibacter sp. B4 | reverse complement strand
ACTGGCCCGCCACTCCAACGCGACCGCCGCGTGGCGGGCCCACCTGCGGGGCGCCCACCTGGCCTCGCCGTCATTCGTGCAGTTCCACCCCACCGCGCTGCCTGCAGACGCCCCGCACCAGTCGAAGACGACGCTGATGAGCGAGTCGCTGCGCAACGACGGGCGGATCTGGGTGCCTGCCAGGCCCGGTGACGACCGGGCCCCCAACGACATCCCGGAGTCCG
>NZ_CANG01000827.1:0-234 GCF_000309315.1 Sedimentibacter sp. B4 | reverse complement strand
CGACCGTGCTCGACTCGACCTCCGAGATCAGCGGCTGGAGCAGGATGACGCCGTCGGAGGAGCGGGAACGGAGCAGGCTCGCTCCCTGGGCGACCGCGGTCTGGTCCGGGTCGGTCAGGTGCGTGATGGTGACCGAGTACCCGCGCCCGCTGGCGGCCTTTCTCGATACCGCGAAGCGCCGCGCTGGGACCGTAGAGCGTGGTGTCCACGGTGAGGACGCCGATGCTGTACGAG
>NZ_CANG01000828.1:0-229 GCF_000309315.1 Sedimentibacter sp. B4 | reverse complement strand
CGGCGCCGTGCAGCCCTCCACGTAGTGCACGTAGGAGCCCTCGTCGGCAATGATCAGCGTCCGCTCGAACTGGCCCATGTTCTCGGTGTTGATCCGGAAGTAGGCCTGCAACGGGATGGAGACGTGCACACCCTTCGGCACGTAGATGAACGAGCCGCCCGACCACACCGCGGTGTTCAGGGAGGCGAACTTGTTGTCACCGGTGGGGATCACCGAGCCGAAGTACTCC
>NZ_CANG01000829.1:0-202 GCF_000309315.1 Sedimentibacter sp. B4 | reverse complement strand
GAACAGCGTGCCGGTCGGCCAGCTGCCCGTCCTGCAGCTCGACATGTGGGAGCACGCCTTCTACCTGCAGTACAAGAACGTGAAGGGCGACTACGTGAAGGCCTGGTGGAACGTGGTCAACTGGACCGACGTCGCCGCACGGCTGGCCAAGGCCCGCGCCGCCGACGTCCTCTGACGGGTGACAACCGGACAAAACACCTAG